>JAHDHM010000120.1:2452-9071 GCA_020631315.1 Acidimicrobiales bacterium | reverse complement strand
GTTGCTGGACGGTCGCCATGTAGATGCCGCCCATGACGGCGGAGAGCGTCACGTCGAGATCGGGCAGGTCGAGACCCTCGACCGCCCGTGCCTCGAGCAGCACTTCGCGCAGAGGGCCGAGGACCTGACGGTCGCTGGCGAGCATGAGCTCTTCCATCGCCCCCATGCGACCCATCGCCACCATGATGTTGACGCACACCGCAGGGTTGGATGCCAGCTCCTGAGCCGCAGCGCGCAGCGCCGCGGCGAACCGATCGAGCGGTTCGCCGCCCTCGGCGAGGGCCGCTCGGATGCAGTGCTCGACGCGCTGCATCTTGCCGCGCATGAAGTGTGTGACGAGGTCGTCCTTGCCGGAGAAGTGGTAGTAGAGCGTCGCCCGAGGCACGTCGATGGCAGCAGCCACGGCGTCCATGCGCGCATCGGCACCGTCGGCGAGGAACTCGTCGGCGATGGAGTCGAGCTTTGCGGCGAGCTCTTCGGGAAGGCGCTTCACGACCCTCGACGGTAGCAGCGTCCGAGATCGACGTCTGGACACGTGTCCAACATTTCCTGGACAAGTGTCCAAACATGTTTGTAGGGTTGTTTGGACATCAGTCCAAACGATCGACCAATGGCCGTTGCCCGAACGCATCGGCACCTGACAGGAGTCACCGTGAGCAACGCAGTCCTCATCACCGGCGCCACTTCCGGTATCGGCCACGCAGCGGCGGTGCAGTTCGCCGAGGCCGGCCACGCCGTGACCCTCACCGGCCGCACCGGCGACCGAGCCGCGGCAGCCGCACGTGGCATCGCCGAACAGACCGGTCGCCCACACGTCGGCTCGGTCGCCCTCGACCTCGGTGACCCAAGCGGCATCGAACAGGCTGCCGGCGAACTCGTAGGCAGCCGCTTCGACGCCCTCGTCCTGAACGCCGGCATGCTCTCCCCCGCCGACCGACGGTTCACCGACGACGGCATCGAGCTGACCTTCGCCTCGTCGCTCATCGGACACCACCGCCTTGTCATGGCGCTGCTCGCCGACGGCGGGCTGGCCGAGGGCGCTCGCATCGTGATCGCCGGCTCCGAGGCGGCGCGTGGCGATGTGCCGATGATGAGCCTCGCCGACCTCGACCAGCTCGCCGCCGAACATCACGACGGTGACCTCAGCGCCGCAGCTGTCGATCTGATCCGCGGCGTGCAGCCAACCAAGTTCAAGCCGAACGACACCTACGGAACGGCGAAGCTCTTCGTCGCCTGGTGGGCCGCTGCCCTCGACCGACGTCTGCCCGAGTCGATGACCGCCATGGCTGTGTCACCCGGGAGCACCCCCGACACCCAGGCAGGCCGCAACGCGAACTTCCTCACCCGCAAGGTGATGCTCCCGATGCTCAAGCTCATGCCCAAGAGCATGAACATGGCGGCAACTGCGGGCGATGCCGCTGCCCGTTACGCCGAGGCGCTCGCGCTGCCGAGCACTGACGCCGCAGGGAGCTTCTACGCATCGAAGCCCAAGAAGATGTCCGGCCCACTCCACCGCATGAGCTACCCGCACATCGACCGACTCGACCACCAAGAAGCCGCATGGCAAGCGATCGTCCAGATCGCCGGCGTCGGCCTGCCCGACTGAACGAGTGCGCCAAGCACGAAGCGACCCCATGAACGACGACCGCGTCACCCAACTCCACGCCTCCTCGACCGAACCACGCCAACCGGACGGCCACGTCCATGCCCATTTGGGCCTGCTGGCCCTGGCGGTCGGCACGGCACTCAACACGATGGCCATCACGTGGGACAGGTACCAGCCGTCGGTGCCGTTCCTCGCGTACGGCTTCGTCGCCGTGCACCAGCTGGCTTCAGCACGGACCACGGACGCAATCGGCGAACGCGCCACGTCGGCGGGGGTGTTCGGCCTCACTGCAGGGCTCGTCATGTATCTCGTCGCCGCCGTACTCGACGGTGTCGCCGTACCCCGCGCTGCCGAGCACTTCATCACCGCCACCGACGCCGACCGGGCGGCCGCGTCAGCGGTCATGACCGGCCTCCACGAAACGGCAGCGAGCTTCGGCGGCCACTTCATGGCAGCCGCTCTGATCTCGACCGGGCTGCTCGCAGCCGGACTGCTGCGCCTCGGCCACCATCGGCTGCACGCCATGCTCGGACTGCCCATCGGCGTCGCCGGGTTGGTCGGCTCGGTCACCGGCGTGCTCGACCTCAGCTTCCAGGATCGATTCCCACTGCTCGGCGGTCTGGTCGGCGTGATGATGATCTGGTGGCTTGCGCTCGCCGTCACCCTGCGGAACCGGACGATCTACTGAGATCCGGGTGGGTCGCCCCGACAATGTCCGGGCGCCAGGCGTCACCCGTCATTAGCTTCGGGACGATGAGCGAGTACGAGCCGCAACTGCCGCCGGAGCGGGTCGAGCATCTGCGCCGCTGGCACGAGACGACCTCGGCGAAGCTCCACGCGCTCGGCGCCTACGACACGCAGTACCTCGGCCTCGAGCTCCACGTGCCCGAGCACGTCTTCGGCCCGACGCCGACATCGGACCTCCTCGGGCAGCTCGTCATCGAACGGACGCGGCCGGGCAATCGGGCGCTCGACATGGGGTGCGGCGCGGGAGCCAACGGCGTTCTCGCCGCGTTGGCCGGCGCCACCGTGCTCGCCGTCGACGTCAATCCCCACTCGGTCGCTGCCGCCGCGGACAACGCGGCGCGCAACGACGCATCGGCGAACCATCACGCTGCCCAGAGCGACCTGTTCGACTCGGTCGACGGCACCTTCGACCTGATCGTGATCGATCCCCCGTTCCGATGGTTCGCACCGACGGATCTGCTGGAGATGGCGATCACGGACGAGAACTACCAGACCCTCCGCCGGTTCTTCGCAGAGGCGCCGCACCGTCTCCGGCCCGGCGGAGAGATCCTCCTGTTCTTCGGAGCCAGCGGCGACGTCGACCACCTCGACTCGCTGATCGAGACCGCCGGCTTCTCCAGCGAGCTCGTCGCCGAGCGGACGATCGACGTCCGAGGCGAGCCCACTACGTACTTCGTGCGGTCGCTCACACACTGAGCCAGACGACCGCGGCCGTAGAGTTCGCTCGTCTCACGCCCTGGAGGTCGCCGGTGAACGAAGCCGAGTTCTTCGACTCGATGTACGCCAACGCAGCCGGCGACGACGCGGCGGTGCCATGGCAGGGAGCCATGTCCCGTTCGTTGATCAACGAGTGGATCGACGGCGCGACCTTCGCTTCAGGGACACGAGCGATGGTGGTCGCAGCAGGCCTCGGCGACGACGCGGCGGCCTTGGCTCGCAGAGGGCTGGACGTGACGGCGTTCGACTTCTCCCCGACTGCGGTCGACTGGGCTCGCACCCGCCACGGCGACGTCGACGTCGACTGGCACCAGGCCGATCTGTTCGACCTGCCCGACGAGTGGAGTGGCTCGTTCGACCTCGTCGTCGAGGTGTTCACCATCCAGTCGACGCCGCCGGACCGACAGCCCGAGGCCGCTGACGCGGTGCGTCGGCTCGTCGCTCCCGGCGGCACGTTGGTGGCGATCCTGCTCGAACACCTCGGCAGCGACGAGCCGTCCGGTCCACCGTGGCCGCTCGCCACGTCGACGGTCGACCGGCTCGTCACCGATCTGTCCGAGGTCGAACGACACACGATCGAGGTTCGGGACGACGTCGTGTGTCACCGCATCGAGCTGACACGGCCAGCCTGAACCGACGTCGCCGCACTCAGCCCGCGGGCAGCAGGTCCATGCGGGTGATGCCGGCCTCGGCGAGCACGTCGTCGGCCACCGGATACAGCTGACCTCGGACATCGCCGTAGAAGTTCTGCTGCGCCGTGTGGATGTTGAAGTAGAGCTCGCCTTGGGCAGCGATGTGCGCCATGCCGGCGATGGTCCGATGCCGGTCGCCAGGGACGGCGAGGAAGATCGGGCATCCCGCAGTGGCAGCCCCGACGAGACCGTGGCCGTGTGTGCCGGCGGCGATGTCGTCGTTCGTGATCTCGTACGACAGGACACCGTCGGCGAAGTACTCGGCGAGGTCGCCGGTGGCGCCGAAGTCGACCATGACCGGACCGAGCTGACCGGGACGCCCGCAGTGGATGTGCGCGAGGGTGATGTCCGCAGGGTCGATCCCGTGGAGCTCGAGGTGCACGTAGGCCCGGCTCATCTCCCGGTTGAACGCCAAGGTGCCGTGACCGCGTGAGTCACGCTCCTCTCGGTCCGTCGACGGCTTCGTCGACACGAACTGCTCGGGCGCACCGGCGGGAGTGTCCGACTCCTCCTCGGCCTCCTGCTGTGGCGACAACCACGACTCGTAGACCATGCCGATCTCGCCGCCGGCGAGAGGGTCGAGGCCGAGGTCGACGACGACCGGGCTCTCACCCTTCGGGCTGAGCACCACCGGCTCGCCCGAGTCGGGGCCGCCGGTGAACAGCACCACGGCGATCACGACCGCGGCGATGCCGACGAGCATGCCGATGATCGTGAACAGACCCCGGACGGTGGTGAACAGGAAGCGAGCGAACTTCTTCACGACGAGTGCCTTTCCGCTCGGGTGTGCCCCGAGCCACTTCCGAACTCCGACGAGTTCATTTATGAGAGTTCTCTCATTTTGAGAGTGTTCTCATATTTCGGTACGGTCGTGGGCATGTCAAGCACGCCTCGTGAGACGTCGGGCACGGCAGGCCCCGCAGGATCGACCCTGCTCCGACCAGACGACGGCCGGCCCTCGGGCAAGCGCGAACGCACTCGGCTCACCCTGCTGATCGCCGCCGTCGATGCGATCGCCGAAGTCGGCGAGGCGATGACGATCCTCGACGTGACGCGCCGTGCCGGCGTGTCGAACGGGACCTTCTACAACCACTTCCCTGACCGCGACGCACTCGTCGACGCCGTGGCCTCCGAAGTGCTCGCCACCTTCACCGCACACGCCGACCAGCTCGTCGACATCGACGATCCGGCGCTGCGTTTCGCGACCGTGAGCGCCCTGGTGTTCGAGACCGCAACGGCGTTCCCGAAGATCGCCCAGGTCATGCTGCGCCTCGACGACCTGCTCGACGCAGGGCCCGACTCGGGCGACCCGTTCGGCTTCCTACGGGCCGACCTCGCCGAAGGGGCCCGACGCGGTCGGTTCACCTCGCTGTCCGTCGATGCTGCGGTCGACGTCGCGATCGGCTCGATGCAGCGCTGTGTCCGCCGCTCGTTTCAGGCTGACGCGCCCGACGACACCGCGCATCGAACGGCGGTGCTCAGCCTGCTGCTCGCAGCACTCGGGCTCGACGCCGACGAGGCCACACAGATCGCCAGTGAGGCGTCAGCGACCGCGGCTCAGCTGTGGGCCGAGGCCGGCTGATGCGGTTGGCCGGGGTGACACCCTCTGGCTGAGTGTTCCTCAGCCGTCGGTCGGGCTGCCCAGCACCTTGTCCATCGCCTTGCCGCACGCAGGCTCCAGGCAACGCGCCTCGGACTGTAAGAACCGCGACCCCTCGAACGTCAGCTCAGGCGACGACACCGAACTCCAAGGAGTCTGACATGGCCGACTGCACCTGCCCCACTGCCTGCGCCTGCACCCCGCCGACCGGCGCCGGTTGCTGCTGCGGAGACTCCTGCACCTGCGGTGATGCGTGCGCCTGCCAGCCCAGCTGCGGCTGCCCGAACGGGCAGGCGTAGTCTCAGGTCCGTGAGCCCATCGTCGGTGCGCACCAATCGAGACGTCGTCGCTGAGGCCTTGCGCGCCCTTCGACCGGAGCTCGACGCGTTCGTCCGCTCACGGGTTCGGCTCGAAGAGAGCGAGGACCTCCTCCAGGTCGCCGCGCTACGAGCCATGGAGCGGTCCGAGACCCTCGAGGATCCCGAGCGGGTCGAGGCGTGGATCTACCGCATCCACCGCAACCTCATCGTCGACACCTACCGACGCAACGCCACCGAACGGCGCCACCTCGAGGTCGCCGCCGAGCCACCCGAGCCGACGGACGCCATGACCGGTGTCGACCCGGTCGACTCGCTGCTCGGCGAGTCATGCGCGTGCAGCATCAGCCAGGCTCGGCGCCTGCGGCCTGCCTACGCCACCATCCTGGGCCTCGTCGACACCGAGGGAGTGACGCTTCGAGAGGCCGCCGACCGTCTCGGAGTGACGGTGAACAACGCGACCGTCCGGCTGCATCGTGCACGGGCTGCGCTTCGCGCCGCCATGTTCGAACACTGCGGAGTCGAAGAGCCCGACGAGTGCGCAGCATGCCGCTGCATCGACGATGCCTGCTGCGACGTCTGAGCCGCCCCGCCGACGAGGCCCGGGGCACGAGAAGCCCCGGATGCGTCCGCGGTTGCGTCGCTGACACTGTCAGTGGTGCCGGGCTCAGCGAGACTGCGAAGCGTGGCGCCGACGCGTCCGCACACTTCCGAACGTCGCTGTCCCACCCCCTCACTACTCTCGACGGAGTCGAGAGCAACGGCGTGCGAGCGCAGCCGCCCCGAGACAAGCGGTGACCGATCGGCGTCACGTCGCCCGGAGCGAACCTCCGCCAGAACACAGGCGGACCTGTCCGCGGTTGCGTCGCTGACACTGCGAGTGAGTCCGAGCCGACCAGAGACTGCGAAGCGTGGCACTGCCGCGTCCGCGCACTTCCGC
>JAHDHM010000120.1:832-2352 GCA_020631315.1 Acidimicrobiales bacterium | reverse complement strand
TCCGAGCCGACCAGAGACTGCGAAGCGTGGCACTGCCGCGTCCGCGCACTTCCGCGAACGCTTGAGGCCCTCGATCGGACGTCGACTTCGACATGTGACGTGCAGTCCAGTTCTGCACGTCACCTCCAGCACGAGAGCTCGCGCTGGCAGACCGATCGAGACCGACGAGATCCACGTTGCACAGCTCGCGACGACAGTTCCTGACCGGCGGTGGCGCCGTCATGGCCGCGTTCGCGCTCGGTGACCCGCTCCGCCAGCTCACCGACGATGCAGACCCCGCCGCCACATTGCCCAGCGTCGCAACACCCGCCGTCACATCCCCGCAGCCGCTCCCCCTCCCCGCACTCCTGATCCCGACGACCGCGGCATCTGTCGCCGACAACCCGCGGGTCATCTGGGAGTGGAAGCCCTGGGACGCCGTCCGCGAACAGCCCGCCGACGGGTCGTTCCGCACGATCGTCGACGGCCGCGCCTTCGAGAACCCCGACGACGTCCAGTGGAACCCGGTCATGCGCCAGGGCTACAACGTCGCCGCCGGTGGCTGGCTCGAGAACGTCGACGAGCCCGGTGCCTGGTGGGGCATCGACGCCAACTACCTCAGCCCCAGCGGCACCCGCTGGATCGGCGCCTACTACGAGATCCGCTACGGACCTGAAGAGGGTCAGTCGCTGCGGCCCATCTACTTCCTGTACGACCGGGAACGTCAGGAAGTCAGCAGCACCATCTTCCAGACCGACTTCGGGCTGGCGCTGACCGACACCACCGACGCCACCTGGGGCACGTTCACCCCGAGTCGCCTCGCCATCCGCGGCATCGACGGGCAGGAGGTCGACTCCGAGCTCGCGATCGGTTCGAAGAACGGACGTGGCGCGCAGCTGTCGATCTCCAGCGATCGGCACGACACGAACTTCCTGCTGGCTCCGAGCGGCGCCGGGCAGTGGAGCACGTTCATCGACGGACGCACCCAGATGCGGCTCGCCACCGACTCGGTCGTGTTCGGCGACACCGAGTCGTTCGACGGCACGGTCGCATCACGCGTCGCGCCCGAACGAGTCGACACGCACGCCAACTTCACCGCTGCCGTGCGAGAAGACCAGACGACAGCCGCCTTTCAGGTGAAGTACGGCCGCACGACCTGGGGCACCCGGATCGGCCCCGACGGTCGACTGGCCGTCGGCGTCGGCGACCCCGACGCTCAGACGCTCGCCGGCGGCGGCACCGGCTACTCCGACACACCCGTCGTGGCGTCGACCGGGAATGCCGGAACCGGCATGGCCTTCCCCGCCGAAGGTGAGGTGTCGCTGTACGCCTCGGGCGAACGGGTCGCACATCTCTCGGCGAAGAAGCCCGACCTGCCAGCGAACCCGACGATCCAGCAGCTGGTCGATGTGCTCGTGCAGCTCGATCTCGTCAACCTCATCCCCGGCGGCCTGGCCGACGACGAGGATGAACCCGACGAAGATGACGCGGCCAACGATGCGGACAGCGACGAGCCGGTCGGCGCCGGCAACGGTCGCGGC
>JAHDHM010000120.1:0-822 GCA_020631315.1 Acidimicrobiales bacterium | reverse complement strand
CGCGGCCCCGACGGCACCGGACCGCCAGGCCGCAACTGACGCCGAGTCAGACGTGGTCGGGCGTCAGTCAGACAGCTCGCCGCGGAGCGATTCCCGATGCTCGGCGAAGAGTCGGCGTAGCGAGTCGACCACTCGCTCGTCCTCCAATCGGGTTCCGGTGCGCCCGGCGTTCGGACTCGGCAGAAGTGCGTGTAGCACCGCCCTGAGGTTCGTCCGCTCCGGCACCAACCGCTCGAGCCCATCAGCGAGCACCTCGTGGACCGCTCCGACGTCTCGCTTGCGTTCGAAGTTCGCGAACACCAGGTGATCAGCGGCGCTCACGGCCTCGTCGGATTCGACCAGCACCAGCCGTAGTTCGATCGAGGCCGCCTCGACATACCCATCGATGGGTTCGACCGAGCGCCGCGATGCCAGCACCGGCACGCCTCCGGCGAGTTCACCCAGGCCCGCAGCCCACTCGGTCGTCGACCACGCAACGCCGTTGAGCGACGTCCTCAACGTGGGGAGCGTCAAGGCGAGGACCCACAAAGAATCCGCCAGCGCGTGGACGTCGAGAGGCACATCATCAAAGAAGGCTGTGTCGGGCACGACACGGATGCGTAGACCGATGTCCTCCTGTTGGTCGGCGGCGACAATCGAATACGAACTTCCACCGTTGATCCAGGTGCAGGTGAGGCACTCCCCTCCGAGAACGGTGGTGACCTCCGCCCGAGACGACAGGGCAACAGCCTCGGTTGCTCCAGGACTGTGGATCAGGGGTGTAGCGCCGATCGTGCGATATCGAGGGCTCCTTCGGAGCAGCCCATCGAAGGTCGCACGAAC
>JAHDHM010000119.1 GCA_020631315.1 Acidimicrobiales bacterium | reverse complement strand
GGGGCGTTCGTGCGCAGCAACGACGACGTCGACTACCCGAACCTCATGTTCCACTTCCTGCCGATCGCCATCCGCTACGACGGCTCGGCTCCCGAGGGCGGCCACGGCTACCAGGTCCACGTGGGCCCGATGTACAGCGACGTGCGCGGCACCGTGAAGATCCGGTCGACGGATCCGCGTGAGCACCCGGCGGTGCAGTTCAACTATCTGTCGACCGAGAACGACCGACGCGAGTGGGTCGAGGCGGTCCGTACGGCGCGAGAGATCCTGAGCCAGCCGGCGTTCGAGAAGTTCAACGGTGGTGAGGTGTCGCCTGGTCCGTCCGTCTCGACCGACGAGGAGATCCTCGCTTGGGTCGCGCGTGACGCCGAGACCGCGCTGCACCCCTCGTGCACCTGCAAGATGGGCGTCGACGACATGGCGGTGGTGCACCCGGACACGTTCCGCGTGCACGGCGTCGACGGGCTTCGAGTCGTCGACGCATCGGTCATGCCGGCGGTGTCGAACGGCAACATCTACGCACCGACGATGATGATCGCCGAGCGAGCCGCCGACGCCATTCTGGGCAACGAGCTGCTCCCGGCTGACGACGCGCCGGTCTTTCGGCGCGGCTGACCGGCCGAGTCGGGAGGCGTCGTCGGGCCGCGGTTCGGCGCGCTCGAGAGGCAGGCCGGGCGCCGCCGGCTCCCCACCGGAGCCAGAGCAGCCGCTGTGGTGCGCACGCACCCACGGTTGACGGTTCCAGCAGCGCCGATCCGGTCACTCCACCGTCGGTGGCCGCATGGCGTTGCTGAACCCGCCTTCTGTAGTAAACGCAACGGGTGTTTCCAAGATGTTTCCGCATGCTTGTCACGTTGCGTGGCCGAAGGGCTCGCGCCGTCAGCGCGTGCCGTGGTCAACGGGACACGGCATCGCGTAGCTCCGAGAAACCGTCGGCGATCGTGGCGGCGACTTCACGGTGCACCGCTGCGGCGCCCTGTCGGCCGAGGAGCTCTGCGAGGTCAGCGAGTGCCCGGTCGACGGGCCCGAACGTGGTGGTTCCCGCCCAGCTCATCGTGCCGGCGTACGGGCTGAGCAACTCGTACAGCCGTGCTGCGTGGTCGACCCGCCCGCAGATCGCGGCAACGCGGGAGAGGCCCCACACTGCGGCGGTCCACGACACGTCGAACGTGAGCGATCCGAAGTCGTCCGCTGCCAACTCGTCGAGGAGCCGTCCGGCGTCCTCAGCACGCCCCGACTCGGCCGCCACCAGTGCCACGGCAGGGCGCAGGTTGGTGTAGCCGGGAAGGCGTGCCGCGATGTCGGCGATGCCGTGATCGAGCTCGTGCAGTCGTCCCTGGCCTGCGCGGATGGCCAGGAGCAGCGAGCCATAGTGCGCAGTGGACATGGTCTCGGTGAGAAGTTGGCGTGAGTGCACGAGCGCGTCGTTCAACGCTGCCTCTGCGGCGTCGAAGGCGCCGATGACCGTCAGGTGGGCGCACTCGGTGTGGAGCAGACTGAGTCGACGGTGGGCGGCGAGCGGCGTGAGGTCTCGCATGAGTTGCAAGCCGTGGAGCATGTGCTCTGGTTCGGCGAGAACGAAGCCTTCCCAGAACGCCAGGTAGGCCGACTCCCACTGCAGATCGGCGTCGTCACCCGCGGCGTGCAGCAACCGCCGCCGAGCATCGAGCCGAAGCTCGAACTGATCGGGACGCGAGTAGCCCAGATGTGTGTGTGACAGCACCTGTGCTGTGAGCTCGCGTTGACCCAATGCCTGGGCGATGTGGTCGGCCTGTTCGAACAGTCGTTGGCCTCGTTCATAGTCCGGTGTGAGCGACAGCAGCGGCGAAGCTGCCGCCATCAGGGCTGCCGCGACTGGCGTCGACGGCTCGGCGGCGAGCGCTTCCTCGATGAGGTCGGCGATCTCGCTGTCGGTGTGTCCTGCGATGGTTGCCGCGCCGTGGCTGGCGAGTTCGATGACGGCTCGGGCGAGCAAGTCGGCGCTGCCGTTGCGACGGGCGAGGTCGACGGCGATGAAACCCGTGGCGACGTGTTCACTGAGTCCGGCGAGTCGCTGTGCCCCACTGAGCGAGACGAGTAGCTCGACGTGGGCTGCGGTTTCGAAGAGTCGATGGGTCTCGACCAGTTCCAGGGCTTGTCGAAGATGGACCAGCGCGTCGTCCAGAGCGTGCGACTTGACGAGTTCGGCGGCCGCATCTCGCTGGGCGACCACTGCTCGGACCGGATCGAGGCGTGCGGCGGCGAGGAAGTGGCGGGCGACACGGACGCGATGCTCGCCGAAGGTCTCGAGCGTCCGCCCGAGTGCGTCGTGGAGTGCCAGCATCGATCCGCTGGGCATGAGCTCGAGCACGCCGTCGACGACCAGGCCATGGTCGAAGCGGCCGATCGTGCCGTCGTCGGAGAGTCGGACGAGGTGCGCTGCCTGTGCGTCGTCGAGATCTCGGTCGGCGGTGGGTCGGAGCGCACGGAGCAAGTCGAGCTCGAACCGCGAGCCGATGAGGGCCGCGGTCTGCAGCGTCTCGAGTACCGACGACGAGAGGCTGGAGAGTCGCTCTTGCACTGCGACCAGCAACGAGGTCGGCAGCTCGTCGCTGTCGAGCTCGCCGTCGAGGTCGAGGTCGATCATCAGGTTGATGAATGAGGGGTTGCCGCCCGACCTCCTGAGGAGGGCGTCGATGTCCGGTGAGAGGTGCGCTCCGTAGCGAAGGCCGACGAGCACGCGCACGTCGTCACGCGACAGGCCACTCAGTTGGTGGCGGTGCATGGAGGCACCGGTCCGGGCGTGCTCGGCGCTGACGAGCGAGGTCGCGATCACCGGCACGTGCATCGTGATGACCTGTTCGACCACCTCGTGGGACATGGCGTCGATCAGATGAAGGTCGTCGACCATCAGGACCGCGTCCGTGGCGTTCGCGAGGTGAACGAGCAGTGACGCGAGTGACGACACGAACTCGTCGCGGGTGCTCGTCGCCGGCGTCGTCGCCGCCAACGGATGGCCGGGGAGCACGCGGCTGATGGCCTCGGTCTCGGCGGCCGACAGTTTCGTTTGGCCGGCACGGTCGAGGAGCTGTGAGGTCAGCGTCGCGATCGTGTCGAGGGGAGCGCCGGTCCTCTGCGCGGTCGCCCGGATCGAGATGCGTCCGTGCTCCGCGAGTCGGCCCTGCAGGCGTCGGAGCAAGGCCGTGCGGCCGACGCCGGGTTCACCGACGATGAGCACGCTCTCGCCCGAACGCGCCGTGTTGGTGAGTTCGGCCAGCTCAGCGGCGCGACCGACGAAGTGTGACGGTGTGTCCGGCGGGCGCTGGATGTCGGGAATCTGCACCGAGGACTCGAGGATGTCTCGCTCGGTCGACCTGGCCAGATCCGAGAGGCCGACGCCGAGCGTGTCGCGTAGGTCGAGGCGGGTCCGTTCGAGCACTGCGAGTGCATCGGATCGGCGACCCGAGGAGGCGAGGGCTCGCGCCAGCACGACGGCGAGTCGCTCGTCGTGAGGTGCCGAAGCTGCCTCGGTGCCGAGCAGCTGGATCACACGTTCGTGGTTGCCCTGGTCGTGGAGGGCCGCACCCAGGTCGGTGAGCACGCTGCGGCGTCGTTCGCGAAGTTCGCTCGACTTCTGTTCGAGCACGCCACCTTGTGTGGTGTCGGCGAACGGCTCGCCCCGCCACTGTGCGACCGCGGCCTCGAGCAAGGCGACGCGCTCGTCTCCGGTGGTCCCGGCTGCGTTCGCCACGAGTCGTTCGAAGTCGTACAGGTCCGACGTGACGGTGAGCGACAGGTCGTAGGGCGTGGTCTTCAGTGACGACGACTGGTCGCCGAGCGTCTTGCGCATCCGCGACACGACCACCTGCAGTGCCCGCTTCGGGTTCTCGGGCAGCGAATCGGGCCACAACTCGTCGGTCATCAGGTCCCGCGTCGCTCGACCCTGATGGGCGACGAGCAACGCAAACCCGCGGCGAACCTGATCGCGCTCGATCGAGACGTCGCGGCCGTCGATCGTCATCGAGATCGGGCCGAGCACGCCGATGCGGACTGGTGGCCTGGGTGCCGATGGCGCGCCCTGCTGGGTCCAGCTGCCACCGATCATCTCGTGATCTTGCTGTGTTCCGGGAACGCGGTCAACGCACCGGAGCGTCGATCGGTGCCGAGGGCGGTCAGCGCTGATCGGCTGCCGCGCTCAGCCGATCGAGGACGTCCTGCACGGTCGGGGACGGGTCGACATGGGCTCGCCGCACGAGGGCGAGTGAGCGGCTGAGCACGGGTTGGTCGACGACCCGACGGAGCGGCGCTGGCCCCGTCTCGGCCTGGACCGCGGGCAATACGACCCAGCCGATGCCGAGCCGCGTCATCTCGCGGAGCACGTCCGGCTGATGCGATTCCGCGACGACCTCGTAGTCGGCTCCGAGTCGCCGGAGGTGGCGGGCGATGAGTCGGCGGGTGTGGGAGCCCGACGGGAAGCCGACCCATGGGCCCCACGTGTCGGGTTGAGCGGGATCCGGTGCCGCTCCTCTTGTGTGGACGTCGGTCGGGCCGAAGTAGGCGAACAGCGGCTCGTCGAGCATCGGGGTGATGTCGAGGCCGGCGAGATCCACACCGTCGCGGTCGGTGTCGGCGATGACGGCGAGGGCGGCGTCGAGCTGTCCGTCTCGGAGCTGTTCGAGCAGCACGCTGCTGGGTGAGACGGTGAGGTGCAGCTCGACGTCGGGACGGTCGGTGCGCAGCTCGCGCAGCGTGTCCGCGAAATGGTGCACCGCGGCGACGTCGATCATGCCGAGGCGGACCCGACCGGTTCGTCCCGAGCGCAGATCGTCGGCGTAGTTGGCCAGCTCGGTGGTGTCGGCGACCACGCGGCGGGCGAGCTGCACGACCGGCGCTGCCTCGGGCCGGATCTGCATGCTGCGCCCGCTGCGTTCGAACAGCTCCATGCCGAGACGCCGACCGAGCTCCGACAGTCCCTGGCTGAGAGCACTCGGTGTCACGCCGAGTGCGGCTGCAGCATCGGCGTGTGTCGCGTGGTCGACGGCGGCCACGAGGTAGTCGAGCTGTTGCACGGTCAGGTTCGGGAGCACTCGGCGTGGGGCCATGCGGTCGCCTCAGTTCATGGCGGTGGGTCGCATCGACGCGTCAGCGACGGACATCGCTGATTCAGCGATCCTGAAGTGTACATCTCCATCGTTCAGCTCCGCCTACGGTGCTCGGCATGACAGCACGTGACATCGCTCCCGCCGACGGCAAGCTCGGCGTCCTCACGCCCGGCATGGGTGCCGTGGCCTCGACCTTCATCGCCGGCGTGGTCGCCGCGCGCAAGGGCATCTGCCCGCCGATCGGTTCGGTGTCCCAGATGGCGCACATCCGTCTCGGCTCCAAGGAAGACGGCCGTAACCCGCTCATCCGCGAGTTCGTACCGCTGGCCGACCTCGACGACCTCGTGTTCGGCGGCTGGGACCCCTTGTCGGCCAACGCGCTCGAGGCCGCCCGCACCTGCGGTGTGCTCGAGGAGAAGGATCTCGCCCCGCTCGCCTCGGAGCTCGAGGGCGTCGTCGCCATGGACGCGGTGTTCGACCAGACCTGGGTCAGTCGGCTCGACGGTGTGCGCGTGAAGTCGGTCGGTTCCAAGTGGGAGCAGGCCATGCGGCTCATGGACGACATCGAGCACTTCCGCACCGAGAACGACTGCAGCCGTCTCGTCATGGTGTGGTGTGGCTCGACCGAGGCCTACTCCGAGCCGGCGCCGTGCCACGCCTCGGTCGAGGCGTTCGAGGCCGGCCTGAAGGACGACGACCCGGCCATCGCCCCGAGCCAGATCTACGCCTATGCGGCACTGCAGAGCGACGTGCCGTTCGCCAACGGCGCACCGAACCTGTCCGTCGATCTGCCGTGCATGCTCGAGCTCAGCGAGCGTCGCGGCGTGCCGATCGCCGGCAAGGACTTCAAGACCGGCCAGACCCTCATGAAGACGCTGCTGGCCCCGGGTTTCAAGGCCCGCATGCTCGGCATGCGTGGCTGGTACTCCACCAACATCCTCGGCAACCGTGATGGCGAGGTGCTCGACGCCCCGGAGAACTTCAAGTCCAAGGAGGTGTCGAAGCTCGGCGTGCTCGACACCATCCTCCAGCCCGAGGTCTACCCGGAGCTGTACGGCGAGATCGACCATGTGGTGCGGATCAACTACTACCCGCCGCGCGGTGACAACAAGGAGGGCTGGGACGCGATCGACATCTTCGGTTGGCTCGGCTATCCGATGCAGATCAAGGTCGACTTCTTGTGCCGGGACTCGATCCTCGCGGCCCCGATCGTGCTCGACCTGGCGCTGTTCATGGACCTCGCGCATCGCGCCGGCGAGTCCGGTGTCCAGGAGTGGCTGAGCTTCTATCTGAAGGCGCCGCAGCAGCGGGGCGAGGCCGACATCGAGCACGACCTGTTCATTCAACAGACCAAGCTGAAGAACACCCTGCGCGAGTGGATGGGTGAGCAGCCCGTCACCCACTCCGAAGCCGGCTGAGCACTCTGCAGCGTGAGCGACAGCGAAGCTGTCGCGATGCTGCAGCGACGAATCTGCGAGGTGAGTGACGGCGGAGCTGTCACGATCCCGCAGGACTCAGTAGTCGGGTTCGCTCGTCTCCCGGTGGGAGGTGCTGATCGAGCGGACGCGGCGGCTGGCGTTCTGAGCTCGCCATGACCTGACCTTCACGCCATGTCGGTACTTGTGACCGACCTGGCGGTTGGTCGCGTCGCGGAACATCTCGACGATGGCTCGGGTGTCGTCGCGGGGATCCGTGATCCGGATCGGGTCGAAGAGCTCGAACTGCAGTTCGGCGGGCACGATGCTGCCGTCGGTGCCGAAGGTCGGGCAGTCGACGTAGATGGGCACGACCTTCACGTCGGGGGTGGCGT
The DNA here is from genome assembly GCA_020631315.1 of Acidimicrobiales bacterium. Next base: position 2,212 of record JAHDHM010000119.1, on the reverse strand, counting down.
AGGCCTCGAGAGTCCGTCGGTTCGGCTCGTGGATGTAGAGGGTGCTGCCGTTGCGTGAGGTCACGTTGTGGCGGGCGACGAGCGACATGACCGTGATGGAACCCTCGGTGTCGCTCATGGCCTTCATGACGTGGCGGCCGGACTTGTTCTTGCGTTCTCGGTAGGCGTCGAGGTCGTCGTTCGGTGTGCCGTCGAGGCGGGGGACCGTTTGGACCACTGCCGAGATGTTGGCGAGCGTCTGGATGACGGGCCGTGGGCCGAGACCGATGTCGAGGTCCATGAGGCTGATCATCTCGCTGACGACCTGCGAGGTGGTTCGCCGGTCACCGAGACCGAGCCGGCCGATGGTCTCGGCCATGACGGGCACGTCGGTGAACTGGCCGTGGTCGGTGAGGAAGACGAGCGATCCGCCGGATTCGACCCAGCCACCGAGGCCGTGTCGGGTGGCGTAGGCGTCGAGGCCTTCCTGGAGGCGTAGGTGGCTCTCGCGGGTGAGGATCACGTCGACGAGGGTCTGGTCGACGGCTTGGCTGTCGTCGTACTGGTGCAGTGTCTGCGCCATGTCGAAGCGGGCGTCGTCGAAGTCCCTGACCGCGAAGGCGGCGAAGCGCGAACGCAGGGTCTCGGCGTAGATCTCGTACATCTGGTGTTCGGGCAGGCCGCTCAGCCACTGGCTGGGGGCGTCCGCTGCGGGGATCCGAGTCACAGTCGGGAGACGGTAGGCGATGCCGCGGGTCGGCTCCACACGCGAGACTCGGCCGGTGCGTGTGGTGACGTGGAACGTGAACTCGATTCGTGCGCGCTCGGCTCGTGTCGGGGCATGGATCGATCAACACCGGCCGGACGTGGTGCTGCTCCAGGAGACGCGCACCGCGAGCGACGTCGACGTGGCCGCGGTGCTCGAGCCTCGGGGTTTCGAGGTCGCACACCATGCGACGGATCATCGCAACGGTGTGGCGATCGCCAGTCGGGTCGGGTTGGATGACGTCCGGCTCGGTTTCTCCGGTGTCCAGCGACCGCCCTACGACGAGGCGCGGGTGATCGCGGCGACCTGTGGGGGAGTGCGCTGTTGGTCGGTCTACGTGCCCAACGGCCGTGAGCTGGACGACCCGCACTATCTGTTCAAGCTCGTGTGGTTGGAGCGTCTGCGTGCCGAGGTGGACGTCGACGGCCCTCGGCTCGTCGCCGGCGACCTGAACGTGGCGCCGACGGACCGCGACATCTACGACCCGAAGCGATGGCGGCGCCGCACCCATGCGAGTCCGCAGGAACGGGCGGCGGTCGATGCGTTGCTCGACACCGGGCTGCGCGACGTCACCCGCGAGCATCTCCCCGACGACGGCGTCTTCACCTGGTGGGGGTACCGTCCCGGTCAGTTCGACCTGAACCGAGGGCTGCGGATCGATCTGGCGCTCTGCTCCGACGACGTCGCGGCGCGGGCGGGTCGGGTGTGGGTCGACCGTGACGAGCGCGGCGTTGCCGACGTCGATGGTGAGAGACCGTCGGACCACGCTCCGGTGGTCGTCGACCTCGTCGACTAGGTCGTACGCAGAGCGTCCATCAGGGGAGTGGGGTCGACGTATTCGTCGATCGAGGTGACCAGCCCGTCGTCGTCGAAGCGGATCGCGACCGCGGCGTGCAGCACGATCTCGGCTCCCCTGGGTGTCGTTGACGAGACGGTGTGCTCCTCGACGACGGTGGCGCCGGCGATGGTCCGCCGCACGTCGCCGTAGCGCGGTGCGCCCATGACCGGTCGCAGTCCTTCGAGCATCGGCCGTGCTTCCGCCCAGCTCATCGCGTTGCCGTTCTGGATGATCGTCGCTCCCGGCGCGAGCATCGCTTCGGCGGCATCGAAGTCGCCGTCTTCGAAGGCTCGGAAGAGTGCTGCGGTCAGTGCATCGAGCTCGTCGCGGGTCATGCCCGGACGCTAGCGCCGAGGGCGTGAGCGTCGCCGAACTGGGCCGGCCCGTCAGCGGCTCAGCTGCCGGCTCGGCCGAAGAGGTCCTTCAGCAGCTCCATGGTCCTCGACGGCTCGGGCGCGCCGCCGGCGATGATGCGGCGCCGGACCGACGAGGAGACCGCGTCGATGAGCAGCACGGCGGCGATCACGATGAGCAGCACGGCGCCGACCTGCGGGAAGTTGCGGAAGTTGAGCTGGCTGACCAGCTCGCCGCCGATGCCTCCGGCACCGATGAGACCGAGCACCGCGGAC
>JAHDHM010000118.1 GCA_020631315.1 Acidimicrobiales bacterium | reverse complement strand
GGCCTCGTGGCGTTCCTCCTCGGCGGGCATGAAGAAGCCGGCCGGCACGATGTCGCTCCGGGCCGTGTCGGGCGGAGCCGTCGAGTCCGTGGTCGGTTCCGACGTCGAGGTCGCGGCGGTCGAACCCTCGTCGCTGTCAGCGCATGCTGCGAGCCACAGGCCCGCCGGCGCAGCGATCGCCGCCTTCAACGCGCTTCGACGGCTGATGAGCATCCGATCAACCTACCGACGCCCTGCCCGGACGAATCGTCAGAAACCGCCCCAGCCGGGCTGGTCTGCCGACTGTCGGATGGGATGTGCGCGACGAAACTCGTTGAACATCCGCGTTGGGCATCGAGGACGCATGGGTCGACGCGGCCGTGGCGACTCGTCCCCTAGCGATGGCTAGAGGGTGGTCGCTCAGAAGCTGTCCTCTGGGCCAAACCTGGCGCGGTGATCACGACGACCAGCAGCAGAGCAGCACTCATGACGAAGCCGCCACCGCAGACATAGTCGGCTTCTCTTGGCCGGCACACGACGTTGCGGCCAAGGACTTGGACCAGGGCTGCCCACACGCCCACCCCAGCGAGAACCGCCACCGTCGCAGGAAGAGCCGGACGGCCCCTACTCCACATGTCGTTGCCCGGTCCCGTTCGACTTCGAAGGAGCTGGATGGCCCACCAAGCGCCTATGGCCAACCCGGCGACCAGACCGAGGAGCAGCTCGGCCGCCGGAATGCATGCGTCGACGGTGTGATGGCGACAGACGACAGTTGCCGAGTGCCAGAAGACCCAGAACGCAACGGCGCCGCCGACCGGCACTGTTAGCGCAACCGCGAGGAACAGCGTCTCGCCAACACCAAGGTCGCCCCGTCCCACGCACCCAACAGTATCCGTCGGCGTCGGCGGCTCTCCTGCAGCTCCGGCGACCAGCTCCTTCGCCATCGGCTCGCTCGTCCGACGGCGCCGTGTCAGCCGGTGAGGTCGCCGGCTTCCGACCTACGGTGGGCATCGAGCGCGAACACAGGGGGAACGACCATGCCGAAGGGACTCGGACTGAGTGACGAGGTGCAGGACTACGTCGTTCGCCACGGCTCACCACCCGACGAGGTGCTGCTGCGTCTGACCGAGCGGACGATGGAGGCGACCGGCATGCGCTCGCGCATGCAGATCGCACCGGAGCAGGGTTCGTTCGTGACCTGGCTGACGCGCACGCTCGGCGTCCGAAACGCGGTCGAGATCGGCACGTTCACCGGCTACTCCGCGATCTGCGTCGCCCGGGGCCTGGCCGAGGGAGGGCGGCTGGTCTGCCTCGACGTGTCCGAGGAGTGGACGGCGATCGCTCGGGACGCATGGGCCGAGGCCGGCGTCGACGATCGGATCGAGCTCCACATCGGGCCGGCGGCCGACACACTCGCAGCGATGCCCGGCGAGGAGCAGTTCGACATGGCCTTCATCGATGCCGACAAGACGAGCTACGAGGCGTACATCGATCTCGTCCACGAACGACTGCGACCCGGCGGTGTCGTATTGGTCGACAACGTCCTGTGGGGCGGCAGCGTGGCCTACGACGACGCTCAGGATCCGGACACGGTCGCGCTGCGAGCCTTCAACGACGCTCGGGTGACCGACGACCGGTGGGACACGACGATGCTGCCGATCTCCGACGGCATCACCCTGCTCCGCAAGCTGTAGGGCTCAGCCGGCAGCGGCGCGGGCCAGCATCGTGACGTGGTCGAACGGGCGCCCGCCGGGAGGGATGGGCGTCGCCGTGGTCTCGACGTCGACGAAGCCGGCGGCGTCGAGTAGCGACGAGACCGTCGTTGGGCACAGCTCGTGGGCGGTCACGACCTTGTGGTCGAACGGCGTGCCGTGCGCCTCGGCTGAACGCGAACCGAAGAACGACAGGAACAGTGGCGCGCCCGGGGAGAGCGCCCGACGCCACTCGGCGAAGGTGTCGGCGAGTCGGCCCGGGTCGAGGTGGATGATCGAGTACTTCGATGTGATGCCGCCGAGCGAGCCGTCGTCGACCTGAAGGTCCGTCAGGTTGCCGACCTCGAATCGACACTCCGGAAACGCAGCTCGGGCCTGTGCGATCTGGCCGGGCGAGAGGTCGATCCCGGACGCGTCGAGTCCGAGTTCGACGAGGTGCTGCACGAGTCCACCGGGTCCGCACCCGACGTCGAGCACCGGCGCGCCGTCTGGAACGAGCGCAGCGAGCCGATCCAGCATCTGCAACGACTGCTCGTCGTTCCGCAGTTCGTGCAGGAACAGCGACGCATACAGCTCGGCCTGCTCGTCATAGGCATCGCCGACTTCCCGCACGACGCCACTCTCGCACAACACGGATCGTGCTCGACTCTTGATCAAACCGGCGCACCGTCGGCTGTAGGTTCAGGTTCTGACTTGGAAGTCGGATCATCAGATCCAAGTCATGACTTGAACTATCGCCATTCATTTTCAAGTCACAGCCTGTACCATGGCGACCATGGGACAGGCTGATCTCGCGCGACGACGTCTCGACGAACTGATCTCGAGCCGATCGGCTCGTGACCTGCCGCGGCCTCACCGAGGATGGGTCCGGGCGATTCGTGAGAGCTTGGGAATGTCGGCCACCGACCTCGGTCGCCGCATGGGCATCTCGTCGCAGGCGGTTGCCGACCTCGAGAAGAACGAACTCAGGTCCGCCGTGCAGCTGGACACCCTCGAACGCGCTGCTGAGGCGATGGGCTGCGAGGTCGTCTACGCCATCGTTCCGAGAGGCTCGCTCGAGAACATCGTCAACGAACGAGCACGCAACAAGGCAGCGCGAATCCTGGAGACAGCCGGACATCACGCTCGCCTCGAAGACCAGTCGGTGAGCGCCGCAGCCCGAGCGGAGGAACTCGACGACCTCACCCGCGACCTGCTCGGGCGACGGGACCTCTGGCGGGACACTCCGTAGCGATGGCCGACCCGCTCGTACCGGAGGGCGACGGACACACGGCGCTCACCGACGATGATCGGGACGGACTGATTCCGTCGTACATCGCCACGCGAGCCGACCTCAACGACGCCGAACAGCGGAACATCATCCAGGCGCTACGCCGACCCGGCCCGTCGACGGTTCGCCTGCTCGATGACAAGTACCTGCGCGACCTCCATCGGGCGATGTTCGGCGACGTGTGGTCCTGGGCCGGGCGGTACCGGGTGCGAGAGACAAACATCGGTATCGATCCGGCACGGATCGCGACGTCGGTGCGGGCGCTGGTGGACGATGCGGGCACCTGGGTGGAGTTCGCCACATTCGAACACGATGAGCTCGCCGCAAGGTTCCACCACCGACTGGTCGAGATTCATCCCTTCCCGAACGGCAACGGCCGGCACGGCCGAATCGCGGCTGACTTCCTCCTCGACTCGCTCGATGCACCTCGGTTCACGTGGGGGCGCCACTTGGACGTCACGACGGCCGAGCTCCGACGCCGCTACCGCCAGGCCCTGCAGAGGGCCGACAGAGGCGACATCGGACCCCTCCTCGACTTCTGCCGAACATGACGCCGACGCCCTGGCGCACTCCTGACGCGACCGTGAGGACAAATCCAGACACGTCGAAGTGTCGAGCCTGACAACCTGTCCCCATGGCCGAGACAAGCCTTGATCTTGACGAAGCACTCGTCGAACGCGCCATGAGACTCTTCAATGTCCCGACCGAGCACGAGCTCGTCGACCTCGCGCTACGTCGACTCGTCGGCGGCGGCCCTCTGACGATCGACGAGCAACTCGAACTCAGGGGCATCGGGTGGGACGGCGACCTCGACGATCTTCGGTCGGATCGCGGCACGCAGTGGTCCGACGGTGCTGCCCACTGACACCTTCGACTGCTTGATCGCTGCAGTCGCGATCCGGCGCGACATCCCGTTGCTGCACCATGACCGCGACTTCGCGCCGATCGCCTCGCGAACGAAGCTGCGGCTCGTCAGCTGACAACACCGAAGCGGTTTCGGCGATCATGTTGCCAACGCGGGGCATCGGCGATCGGCCGTTGCTCGACCCGTAGGGGCACGACACCAGGGGGAACGGTGACGGACAGTTCGACGACGCACGACGCGATCGTGATCGGAGCCGGCTTCGGCGGGCTCTATGCGCTGCATCACCTGCGGGACCTGATGGGTCTGTCGGTCCGAGCCTTCGACGCGGCCGGCGATGTCGGCGGGACCTGGTGGTACAACCGCTACCCCGGTGCACGGGTCGACGCGCCGAGTGCGCCGTTCTACGGGTTCACGTTCTCCCAAGAGCTGGTCGACGACTGGGACTGGACCGAGACACAGGCCGCCGGGCCCGACGTGCTGCGCTACCTCGACCACGTCGCCGACCGGTTCGACCTCCGCAAGGACATCCAGTTCGACACCTGGATCGTCGACGCCAGGTGGGGCGACGACACCCAGCACTGGACGATCGAGACCGATGCCGGCGAGCGCCACTCTGCCCGCTTCCTCATCTGCGCGACCGGCGCGCTGTTCGTCGCCCACAAGCCCGAGTATCCGGGCATCGACGACTTCGCCGGCGACATGTTCCACACGGGCCGCTGGCCGCACGAGCCCGTGTCGTTCGAGGGCAAGCGCGTCGGGGTCATCGGCACCGGTTCGTCGGGCATCCAGGCGATCCCCGAGATCGCCAAGACGGCCGAGCACGTCACCGTCTTCCAGCGCACCCCGCAGTACTCGCTGCCGGCTCGGAACCGCCCGCTGACCGACGAGGAACGCACCCGTTACAAGGCGCAGTGGCAGGAGCTGGCCGAGTCGATGAGGCGTCGTGGCGGCTGGCCGTGGCCGACGGAGAGCCAACGAGCGTCGGAGTTCACACCCGAGGAACGCCACGCCCGCTACGAGGAGCTGTGGGAGCGCGGCGGCATCCACATGGCGATCAACAGCTATCGCAGTGTGCTCACCGATCCGGAGCTGAACGAGGAGGTGTCGGAGTTCGTGCGGGGCAAGATCCGTGCGATCGTCGACGATCCCGAGACCGCCCGGAAGCTGATGCCCGACTACTACTTCGGGACCAAGCGTCTCATCCTCGACAACGACTACTTCGAGACCTTCAACCGCCCGAACGTGAGCCTCGTCGATCTTCGGGAGGACCCGATCGAATCGTTCGACGAGACCGGCGTGAGGACCAGCGACGGTGACCACGCGATCGACATGCTCGTGCTCGCCACCGGCTTCGACGCCGTCAGCGGTTCGATGCTGAAGATCAACCCGAAGGGCCGTGCCGGCGTCGAGCTCGCCGACAAGTGGGCCGAGCGGTTCGAGACCTACCTCGGCATGACGATCGCCGGGTTCCCGAACCTGTTCATGATCCACGGGCCCACCTCGCCCGGAGTGCTGTACACGATGCCCCAGGGCGGCGAGCGGCAGATCGGCTGGATCGAGTCCTGTATCCGTCACCTCGACGAGGGCGGCTTCGGCACGATCGAGGCGACCGAGGAAGCCGAAGCGCACTGGGATCACGAGATCACCTCGGCCGCGCAGCGGACCCTCTATGTGAAGACCGACTCCTGGTACACGGGCGCCAACGTGCCAGGAAAGCCGAGGCAGTTCCTCGCCCACCTCCGAGGCTCGAAGTACTTCGACCAGATCAACGACGTCGCCGCCAACGGCTTCGACGGCTTCGTCTTCACCGAACGCCGCTGACAGATCGATGGTGGTGCACCGACGCCGGAAGTCGACCCCGCAGTCAGGTCAACCCAGCTTCGTCGTCGTGTTCTCTCGGGGCGTGCTTGCGCGGGAGCTGTGGCTGTTCGGTGAGGACTCGCTCGTCGATTCAGCTCTCGAATTGACAGACCGTGAGCTCGGTCAGCTGTGGCGACGAGCCGCTCAGTTCGAGAACCCTGCGGTTCCTCTACCAGTGCCATCGGGCCATGTCTCCAGCGGCCACGTGATGTGCTTCGCTGCGATCGAGTTGCTCGAAGGCAGCCTCCGGCCGCTTGCCAGACGACGTCGACGACCGTCGAGTGGAGTGCCGCCGAACATCATCAGCGCATCGAAGCTCCACCCGAGCCACGACGAAATCCAACGCGTTCTCTCCGTGTGAGAGCTTCAGTCCGCTGCATCGAGGGCCGCCGAAGTTCACTCATCGATCAGGGTAGGAAGGCCTCACATGGCGAAGAGCGCCGGATTGGATCGAACCAGCGCCATGCGCTCGACGTCGTGCAGTCGCACCTGTTCATCAGCCTCGGGAAGCAGCGACTCGGCGTATGAGTCCATGAACGTCTCGATCGATCCGTCACGAATCGACTCACGCCACTCTTGCTCTTGGCTCGCAAGAGGAGCGATGAGATCAGCCACGAGGTCCGCTGACGGGACGACGCCGAGGAAGCGGTACCCCTCGATCACTGCCGCGACGACCTCGGGTGTCGGGTGGTTGAAGAAGAACTGGTGAAGTCCACCGTTGCCGACCTCCCACTCGAACAGGCGAGTCGCGTAGAACGCTCGAACCGCATCGGACATCTCATCCAGATTGCCGTCGGTCCCGTAACTGATGTCCTCCCAGACCATGTCGTCCAAGGTCACGTCGTCAAGCTGTGCAGCGATCTCGGCAGTCAGGGTGCGGGTTCTGAGCCGCGACATCGACGTAGGGCCCGGATCTGAGCCGCTTGGGGACCATTCGAACTCGAGTCCCAAGCCGCTGAGCTCTGCATTGCGAACTGCGTCGGCGAAGCGATCATCAACGAAGACAGTTCCGTGCATCTCCTCCACTTCGAACATCGGAGGAAGAGTGACCGCCGGTGCGAACGCGGCCAGGCGGATGGTCGAGCCCCACTCGTTCACGTCGACCACAGAGGCGTGAAGGTCCAACGCACCCGTCAGCACCGGCAGCTTCGGCGCGGTCAGCTGATCTTGCGCACACGGCACGTCGATGAACTCGTACCCGTCGAGCAACCCGCGTAGCCGTTCGACGCCGGCCGTCCTGAAGACAGGGCAGCTTCGACCCATGAGGGTGAGGTCGGGCAGTGGAGTGTCGGTCGTGAACTGCTGGGTGACGAACTCGACCTCAGGTAGGACACCACCGGGACGTCGATTCGCCTCGCTGAACGCCTGATGAGGCGTCTGGTCTCGTTCGACTGCCCGCAAGTGCCAGAAGAGATGGCGAGGCTTGAGTCGGTAGATCGCCTCAGGCACTGGCACTCCTCACCTTGGGGAACTCACCAATCTCACCTCGGCCGCTCCGAGTCGCGGCTCGCAACGATGACCTCCGCCGACCCAGCGCTAGGTGGTCGGCCACGACGCAGAAGGCTCCACGCTGAAGGGGGCGACCGTCGCTGCGAAGTCGATCGCTGCCTGCTCGAGTTCTTCGACCGTTGCCCGCAGTCGCAGGCACTCCGGCTTTCCCGCGACGCTCGCTGTTGCGCGTCGCTCCGGCGGGAGGAACTCGAGGTCGAGCTCGACGGCGATCTCAGATCGGCCGTTCACACGCTCCGGCGAGCCGAACTGGAGACAGGGCTCGACCAGCCATGGCGGTGGCGGTCCGACTGCCGACTCGGGCTGCCTCCGCAGCCAGTGAGCCGTGTCGAGCAACCACCGGACGATGTGTGGCGCAACGTCACACGTCAGCGCGGGCCACGCGAAAGTCCAACTGCGACCCGCGATGGATGCGCCGCCCTCGACCTGGTACCAGCTGTCGCGCTGGTCCCGATCGTCGGCGTCCGGGAACTGGCGACCGGCGATCGCAAGGCGGAGCGAGTCGCCGGTGACCATCCCGAGACAGAGACCGGGTCCTTCCGGTGGGTCCGCAGTGACAGCCCAGATGTAGGCGCCTGGCTCGCGCGCCAGCCTGCGCACGTCCTGGGCCTCGAATGGTGGGTTCGTCGGGTACTCGATACCCAGGTACTCGATCAGATCGTCGACCTCGTACGGACCGAGCGACGCCTTGTAGTCCTCGAAGGCGTCCTGGACCTCACGCCAGTGCGAGTAGACGGCCGTCGTCAGGCACATGCCGGAGCTCGTGTGCACGACGGTGACCGGCAGCTGGACGGCAGCCGCCTTCCGTTGGGGATCTTCGCTCATCGGTCCAGCTGGCCCATGGCTGCGCGAGCTCCACTGGCGTGAACGCCCCAGTGGCTTCGATGCGAGAACCTCCACTCCCAGACGGCGTCGTCGGGAGAGCTCTCGAAGATCTCGAGGCCACGTCGAACATCGCGGTAGATGTCGAAGAAGTCGTCGCGGAGATCCCCCATCGTGGCCGGACCCGATTCGTAGAAGCAGCGATCACGGAAGAGTTCACCGACCCGAGCGGCAACGATGCGGCACTCCTCGTCGAGGTCCGGCGGGTCGGGGTACTCGATTTCGGACGGCTCCGGCGACGGCAGCTCTGTGACAAGCCGGTCGAGGTTGATCAGGCTCGACTGAAGTTCCTCCGCAGACACATCTGGGGCGTGAGCGCGGGTGCAGAACTCGACGGCTGCAGCAACGAACGCCTCGACACAGGAGGCGCCCCCGTTCACCGGCGCCCCTCGGCCAAGCCCACGGCATCGATGCGTGCGTCCAGCCGATCAGAACCGCCGCCAACCACCGAACGCATGCCGTCGAGTCTGCCCCACCTAGCCCAGCGGGGTCGACGGATTCCGGCCGTTCCAAGCGACGAGGCGGTCGATTGCGGGGGCGTCGTCGGCGACGTTGATCGCGTCAGCGAAGGGAACAGCGACCTCGTCGAAACCGGCGGCCGCGGAGATCTCCTCGAAGAGCTCGAACCGGTTCTCCGCGGGCAGGAAGTCTCGAGCGGCGAGCGCTGCGGCGACGACATCGTCGTCCCACTCGGGCTGCTGACCCGTGGCGGCGGCGAGGTCCCAGGTGTGCACTGTCAGTTCGGAGAGGTAGGAGCGCAGCACCTCTGCGCCGGTGCCCTGGATCCACGGCAACCACATCGGCCCCTCGAGCACGGCATCGTCGGCCCACGCCTCAGCTGCCTGAGCGGCGGCGGCGCCCCAGGCCTCGAGCCAACGATCGTCGTCTGCCGACTGCTCGACGACGGCGAACGGATCCTCGCCACGACCGAGTGCGGCGACCCGATCGACCACGCCAACGAGGTGGCCGAGCATCGTCCGCACGTCCATCTCGTCGCACGGTGTCGGGTCGGTGAGCTGGTCGACGTTGATGCCGGAGATCACCGCCGCTCCGGTGGCGACCGCACGGTCGAACAGGGTGCGGGGGTCGATGGCGTCGTTGGTTGCTGAAGTCATGGTGGAAGTCATGGCCACAGCTTGAGTGGCCAAATAGGCCACGTGATGAC
>JAHDHM010000117.1:1588-9341 GCA_020631315.1 Acidimicrobiales bacterium | reverse complement strand
AGGTCGTCGAGGCGCTCGAGGACTTCATGGGGGCACGCGGTGATGATCCGGTGCAGCGAGGCTTCGACATCATGATGGACTCGCGCTGGTGCCTCCACATCTTCGGTGTGGTGCGCACCGATGAGCTCCGGACCACAGGGCTCATCGGTGGTTTCGCGGGCAGCGACCACATCACCTTGCTGGAGTTCGCTCTGCGCGGGCGCTACGTGCTGGTCGAGGGTCGCGAGTTCGGCAACCGAGAGCATCAGAGCCGGTCGGTGCGTGCCTACGGCGAGAATCGTGAGCGTGACCGCGATCACTGGTTCGACCCGCTGCGAAACGGCGATCTCACGCTGCCGCGCTGGCGGCGCTTCATCGAGTACGGCCACGGCGTCCGGCGGGCGCCGATCTCGCTCACGACGAAGCTCCGGATGTTCGCCCGTTTCCCGCGGGTGATGCTGGACTCGCACAACCGCAAGGCGTTGATGACCGAACCCGTCGGTTACGTCTACCGTCGCATCTCGATGATCCGAAGGTCATCGCAGAGATAACGCCTGTCATGGCATGATTGCGCCGATGCGGTACCAAGACGGTGGTGCGCGGCGCGCGTAATTCCTCGCTCTTTCCCCCGTTGACCTGAACGCGACCACGTCGCAGATGACGAACTTCCAGGAGACCCACGTGCCGAACTCTTCCCGCCGGCGTTCACGAATGCCGAGAATCCTCGTCGCACTGCTGCTGATGGTGTCGGTGCTCGCCGCCGTCCCCGCCACGCCCGCCGGCGCCGCCGGCGAGACCAGTGACGACTTCAACTCGACGACGCTCGACACCGGGGTGTGGACCGAGGTCATCGGCACGGCCGGGCCCCAGTTCTCCTACACGGGTGCCGAGGCTGCGATCGTCGCACCTGCCGGTTTCGTGAGCTACGACCCGTGGACGGCAGGCAACACCGCGCCGACGCTCGTCCAGACCATCACCGACGGCGACCTCGACGTCGTCGCTGCGTTCGCCACGGTCCCGACGGAGCAGTTCCAGATCCAGGGCATCGTCGTCGCCAACCAGGCCGACGACGCGTTCATCCGCTTCGACGCCTTCTCCGACGGAACGAACATCCACATCTTCGCCGCGGAGCCACTCGTCTCGGCCACCCCGCTGATCGACTCGATCGCTCCCACGGCCGATCACGCCAAGTTCATCCGCGTCATCTACGACGACACGACCGGTGACTGGACGCTCCAGACGGCGACCGAGCGGGATCCCGCCTCGTGGACCGATCACGGCACGTTCAACCGTCCGATGAACGTCGGTCGTATCGGCCCGTTCGGCGGTACCTCCTTCCCGAGCTTCGGCGAGCCGACCCCCGGCCACGTGGCCTTCGTCGACTACTTCGGCGTGCTGCCGATTCCGGCGAACGCTGTGTCCGACGCGATCGACACCACGGATCCGGTGAACAGTGCCCGGAACGTCGAGAAGACCACCACGACCTTCAAGATCACCTGGACCACGTCGGAGCCGACGATCTCGACCGTGTCGCTGAACGGCGGTACGCCGGTCCAGTCGACCACGGACTCACCCACCTACGGCCTGAACCACGAGGTCGAGTTCACCGGACTCACGGCGAACACGGCGTACAACCTGCAGGTGGTGTCGACCGACGTGAACGGCAACGTCGACACCGACAACGAGGTCCAGAGCACCCCCGCGACCGACGATGCGCCGGTCATCACCTTCTGGTACGGCGACACCCAGACCGTCGGCGGCAACGGCGATGCACAGCGTTGGTTCGACCTGCTCGGCAACGCCACCGACCCCGATGGCGTCAACTTCATGAGCTACTCGCTCAACGGTGCCGCGGCCGTCGCCATGGAGGTCGGGCCAGACCCCGCCAATCGCCGACTCGAGAACGTCGGTGACTTCGCCGTCGACGTCTTGCTCTCGTCGCTCAACGCCGGCGAGAACACCATCGAGATCCTGGCGCGGGACAACAACGGTCAGGAGAGCACGAAGACGGCGACGATCATCCGTGTCGAGGGTGTCGACGCCCCTGCTGCGGTCGGCATCGACTGGACCGGTGTTGCGAGCATCGGGTCCATCACCTCGCCGGTCGATGGTCTGTGGACGCCGAGCGGTGACGTTCTCCAGGTGGTGCAGCCCGGCTACGACCGGATCGTGGCCATCGGCGACACCGACTGGGCCGACTACGAGGTGCTGGTGCCCTTCACCGTGTCCTCGCTCAAGGCCGACAAGGACGACCCCGAGAGCTTCGGTGCCGGCATCGGCGTGTTCCTGCGCTGGAACGGTCACAACGACACGGTGCAGGCGGGCAAGCAGCCGCAGGTCGGCTTCTGGCCCGACGGTGTGAACCCGACGCCGCTCGGCGCGATCGCCTGGTGGGCCGCCCCGTTCGGTGTCGCCACCAACGATCCGGGTTCGGGCCGACTCGAGATCGTCGACGTGGTCGACAGCGATGGCATCGGTACGGGGGCCGACCCCGCTGTGACGATCCCTGCGAACTCGGCGTTCGCACTGGCCTTCGACACCACGTACCTGCTCCGCGCCCAGGCAGACGGGTCCACCTATCGCCTCAAGGTCTGGCAGCAGGGTTCGGCGGAGCCCGGCGCATGGACCCTCGAGTACGACGGTTCGGGTGACGCCAATGACCCCGGAACCGGCGCACTGGCGCTCGTCGCGCACGAGGCGACCGCCACGTTCGGCGACGTGATCGTCACACCGCTGAGCCCGTCGGTCGGCGCCGACCAGACCGCCGATCCGGTCCTCGACCCTGTCTCGGGCTCGACGGTCGGTCAGAGCACCTCGGTGACCGCTGCCGCTGCTGCGGGAGCGACCATCCACTACACGACCGACGGTTCGACGCCGACACCGTTGTCGCCCGTCTACACGAGTGGTGTTCCGGTCTCGGCCGACATGCGCTTCATCTCCTATGAAGCCGGCAAGGACCCGAGCAATGTCGTGCTCGCCACCTACACCGTGAACGACGCGCCGACGGTCAACGCCGGTGCCGACCTCGGCATCGACGTCGGTGACACGGCGACGCTCAGCGGCTCCGTCGTCGACGACGGAGCGACCGGCACGCTCGACATCATGTGGAGCCAGGTCGACGGCCCGGGCACCGTGAACTTCGCCGACGCCACGGCGGCGGCCACCACGGCGACCTTCACCGTGGCAGGCACCTACCGCTTGTTGCTCACCGCGAACGACGGTCAGGAAGTGCGCACCGACGACGTCACCGTCACGGTTGCCGGCGGCGGTTACTGGTTGGCCAACGGCTCGGGTCGAGTGGCCAACTTCGGTCTCGACCATCTCGGCGATCTCTCGGGTAGCGCCCTGACCTCGGCGGTCTCGGGCATCGCTGCCAACCCGACGTCGACCGGCTACTGGCTGACGCAGGAGAACGGTGTCGTGACACCGTTCGGTGCGGCCGCTGACTTCGCCGATCTCGCCGACTTCGCGGTGGTCCCGACGTTCCCGATCGTGGACATGGCGGCGACCTCGACGGGCGGCGGCGTCTACCTGCTCGGCAGCGACGGCGGCGTCTTCGCTCTCGGTGACGCCGTGTTCTACGGCTCCACCGGCGACATCGCCCTGGACCAGCCGATCGTGTCGATGGCCAACCACGCCACCGGCCAGGGCTACTGGTTCGTGGCGCTCGACGGCGGCATCTTCACCTTCGGTCCGGACGCTCCGTTCCTCGGTTCGGTGCCCGAGCTGATCCCGTTCGATCAGCTGGCCGCTCCGGTCGTCGGTATGGCGGTGACCCCGTCCGGTAACGGCTATTGGCTCGTCGCCTCCGACGGCGGCATCTTCGCCTTCGGTGATGCGGCCTTCTACGGCTCGATCCCGGGCGTGCTGCCCGCTGGCACGACCCTCGACGAGCCGATCGTCGGCATCGTGGCGACCAAGACCGGCAACGGCTACTGGCTCGTCGCTCGTGACGGCGGCGTCTTCGCCTTCGGCGATGCCGAGTTCAAGGGCTCCGACCCGACGCTCGGCGAGGTTGTGGGCCTGTCCGGCTGACGGACTCCCTCGGGCACGAGTCTTGACTCGGGTGGCATCCGGCCGACTGGCCGGATGCCACCTGTGGTTTTCATCCCCTTCAGGAGACACTCGATGATCAGCAACTGCCCGGTCTGCGGTTCCGGCGCTCGGCGCGCCGTCATGACCGTCTCGGACGTCCCCGGCTTCTGCAACGTCCTGTACGACACGGCTGAGGACGCGGCCGCCGCTCCTCGGGGCGACATCGACCTCGTGATGTGTGACGACTGCGGCCTGCTCTACAACGCGTCCTTCGACGAGGCGCTGCTCGCGTACTCGCCCGAGTACGAGAACAGCCTCCACTTCTCGCCGGCCTTCCAGGCCTACGCGGAGGAGCTCGCCGACCGCCTCGTGTCGACCTACGACATCCGCGGCGGCCAGGTCATCGAGATCGGGCCCGGTTCGGGCGACTTCTTGTCGATGGTCTGCGAACGTGGCGACAACGTCGGCGTCGGTTACGACCCGAGCCACGATCCCCAACGCGCTCCCGACCATGACCGGATCTCCATCGAGGTCGCGCCGTACCCGACGACCCGTTCGGTCGACGCCAAGCTCGTGTGCTCCCGACACGTCCTCGAACACCTGACCGCGCCGGGTGCGCTCGTCAGCGACATCCGGGGTTCACTGGTCGAGGGCGCGTCACCGGTCGTGTACCACGAGGTGCCGGACGCCACCTACATGCTCGAGGAGGTCGCGATCTGGGATCTCATCTACGAGCACGTCTCCTACTTCGCCGAGCCGACCCTGCGGCATCTGCACGAACGAGCCGGCTACGACGTGATCACGGCTGGACGCTCGTTCGGCGACCAGTACCTGTGGATCGATGCCCGTCCGGGAGAGGGCACCGACGCCGGCCCGGACCTCACCGAGCTCGTCACCCTCGCTGAGCGCTTCTCCGACGTGGCGAACGCCCGTATGGGGGAGTGGGAGCAGCGCACCGCCGACATGGTGGCTGCAGGGCCGACCGTGATCTGGGGGTCGGGCTCCAAGGGCGTGCAGTTCCTCAACGCCGTTCGTTCGGCTCGCGACATCGTGGCTGCGGTCGACATCAACCCCCGCAAGCACGGCAAGTTCGTTCCGGGCACCGGTCAACCGGTCGTGGGCCCGGACGATCTCGTCGATCTCGGGGTGCGTAGCGTCATCGTGATGAACCCGCTGTACCGCGACGAGATCGCCGCGCAGGTCGCATCGCTGGGTCTCGAGGCCGACGTCGTCTCGATGTGACGACCCGCCGCCGTCCCGGCGAGGCTCAGGACGTGGCCGGCACCTCGCCGATCACCTTCGCCGGCACACCGCCGACGATGCTCATGGGCGGAACCGACTTGACCACCACGCTGTTCGCGGCGACGACGGAACCGGCACCGATCTCGACGCCCTTCAACACGATCGCCCGTGCGGCGATCCAGACGTCGTCGCCGATCGTGATCGCCGCCGCAGGTGGCGCCTCGAGCCGTCGGTCGAGGGCGACGTGATGGTGGTCGTCGTCCATGATCATCACGTCGGGTGCGATCTGACAGCGCGCTCCGATCACGACACGTTCTGTCGCCGACACGGCGACGCCGTGGTTCAGGAAGGTCTCGTCGCCGATCTCGATGCGACCGTGCGGGCCGGCGAGCAGACGGATCGAGCCCGGTTGGCCGATGAGCCGGGCACGGGAGCCGATCGACACGGCGCCGGTGACCTCGCAGCGGCCCCAGAGCCGGACTCCGTCGCCGGTCTCCGCTCCTCGAATGCCGGCTCGCGCCGTGGCGGCGCCGCGGTATTCGTGCAGCCGTTCGCGAATGCCCATGCTGTTCCTCGACGGTCCGATCCGACGACTCACCGTACCGGCGCACGCCTCGTGCGTCGCCTGATCGCCACATTCGTTGTGCTCGCCGGGTTCGACGGCGAGAATGACGCCGTGGCACCACGCTGCGCCGGACGGCGACGATGAGCTCGGTCTCCGACACGCTCATCGTCCTGGCGACGGCGACCACCGGAACGGCGGTGCTGACACCGTTGGTGCGTTTCGTCGCGTTCAAGGTCGGTGCCGTCGTCGCGCCCGACGAGCGCCGTGTGCACGAGCGGCCGACGGCGACGCTCGGCGGGACGGCGATGTTCCTCGCCTTCCTGGCGGCGTTCGCCGTGGCGTCGCGTCTCGAGAGCTTCGAACAGGTCTTCACGCGCTCGTCCGAACCCCTCGGCGTCATCGTCGGGGCGACCGTGATCTACCTCGTCGGGGCGATCGATGATCTTCGGCCGGTGTCGGCACCGGCGAAGTTGGCGGGCCAGGTGTTGGCAGCCAGTGCGCTCTACCTCCTCGGCGTGACGCTGTTCTTCGTCCGCGTGCCCTTCGGCGGACTGTGGGGTCTGTCCCCCGACATCATCCCGTTGATCACCGTGGTCTGGGTGGTGGTGATGGCGAACGCCATCAACGTGATCGACGGTCTCGACGGTCTCGCCGCCGGCATCGTGGCCATCGCCGCAGGCGCGTTCTACCTGTACAGCCAGGAACTGCTCGACGCGGGACTGATCAGCCAGGCCAACGGCGGTCCGCTGATCGCACTCGTCGCGTTCGGTTGCTGCCTCGGCTTCCTCCCGCACAACTTCCATCCGGCGCGGATCTTCATGGGCGACAGTGGCGCGTTGTTGCTGGGGCTGTTGATGGCCTCTTCGACGATGTCGGTCAGTGGTCGCGTGGTCGATCAGTTCTCCGGTCAGGTGTTCTTCTTCTTCGCACCGATGGTGATCCCGCTGGTGGTGCTCGGCGTGCCCCTGTTCGACTCGGTCTGGGCCGCGGTTCGCCGGGCCCGCAGTGGTGCGCCGGTCACCCAGGCCGACAAGAACCACCTGCATCATCGGCTGATGCGTCTGGGCCACGGCCATCGACGCAGCGTGTTGATCCTGTGGGGGTGGACGGCACTGCTGTCCGGCGTCGTGCTGTACCCGACCATCACCGGTGACGGCGACGGCATCGTTCCCTTCGCCGTCGCCGCGCTGGGCCTGTTGCTCTACACGATGTTCTCGCGCGGGCTGCGCGGCGCTCCGACTCGCGATCCGGCCTAGCTGTTGTGTCCCGGCCCCGTCGTCCGATGAACGTCCCGATCCGGGAGTCCGCACGGCGGCGTCGCTCCGTATAGTTTGCACGCACGTGGGTGCGTGGCGTAGCTTGTGCACGGTTTCACAAGCTCCGCAGACGTCGTCGTGACGTCACGCCCGGAAGCCCCGACCACCTTTCCCTGATGCAACAGCGCATGGATCTCTCCGCTCGCCGCGATCTGAACAACGGCTTCGGTGATGCGCTCTCTCGCGCGTTCGAGTTCGCAGCGACGCCGGCGATCTTCGGTGGGTTCGGGTACCTGATCGACCAGTGGCTCGACACCACGCCGATCTTCATGATCGTGCTCGGAGCCTGGGCCGTCGTGGGTTCGACCGTGTTGTGGTGGTACCGCTACGACGCTCGGATGAAGCAGATCGAGGCCGAGCTCGTCGAGCGCCGCGACATCGGACAGTCAGCTGCAGCGTCGACCGACTCCCGGTCCGAGTCGAACACCGCGTCCACCCGCACGCCGTCGACCGTCGCTGGGCCGGCCATCGCCGACGGCCTTCTGCCGACCGGCGTCACGCTCGAGGACGGTCGTCGATGACCGACGCCGTCGTCACCCGTCTCGACGGTCCTGCCGTCGAGACCGAGATCGCCACCGACATGGTGAAGCGGTCGTTGCCGGTCGTGCCGGTCGTT
>JAHDHM010000117.1:0-1578 GCA_020631315.1 Acidimicrobiales bacterium | reverse complement strand
GTTGTTCACCTTCCTCATCTGGGGATGGCAGGGCGCTGCGTCAGCCGGGTTCGCCATCGGCCTGGTCCTGCTGAACTTCATCGTCGCGGCAGCGCTCCTCGGTTGGGCCGCCCGCATCTCGCTCGGAATGCTGATGGGGGCCGCTCTCTTCGGCTTCCTCATCCGACTCGCACTGATCTCGATCGCCGTGTTCGTCGTGGCCGACGCCTCCTGGGTGGAGCTCGTCCCGCTGTGTCTGACACTGGTGATCACCCACTTGGGTCTGCTCGTCTGGGAAACGCGCTACGTTTCTGCGTCGCTCGCCTATCCCGGTCTGAAGCCGGGCAGTGCTCCAGAATCGACCCTGCAGGGTCACCCGACCGACGATCCGGTCGCCGACGAGTCGGCGAACCGATCGAAGACCGACTCGAACACGCCGTAGAGGTTGTCCACCGTGATGCTCGGACTGAAGTTCCCCCCGATCGAAAAGCTCATCGAGTGGCCCTCGTTCTGGGGTACCAACGACGATTGGCACGCCCTCAACAAGATCGGCCTGGCGTGTCTCATCGCCACCGGCATCACGATCGCCATCTACATGCTGGCGGCCCGCAAGGCGCAGTCGAGCCTGGTCCCGGCCGGCGTGCAGAACGTCGCCGAGGTCGGCATCGAGTTCATCGACCACCAGATCATCGACCAGACCATGGGCGAGGAGGGCCGGGGCTGGAACCCGTTCCTGCTCTCGATCTTCTGGTTCGTGCTGATCGGCAACATGTTCGAGATCGTCCCCGGCTGGCAGATGCCGTCGACGGCGCGCATGGCGATCCCGCTGATCCTCGCACTGACGATCTGGGTCGCCTTCATCGGCACCGGCATCAAGCACCAGGGCCTCGCGTACTTCAAGAACGCCATCATCCCGCCGGGCGTGCCGGGTGCGCTGTTGCCGCTCGTGGCGCTGATCGAGTTCGTGTCGACGTTCCTCGTCCGGCCGTTCTCCCTCGCCGTGCGACTCTTCGCCAACCTGCTCGCCGGTCACATCCTGCTGGTCACGTTCATCGTGTTGTGCGAGACGCTGTGGACCACGGACTGGTTCGCCGTCTTCCTGCCGCTGCCGTTCATCATGCTGATCCTGCTGACCGGCTTCGAGGTCATGGTCTCGTTCCTGCAGGCCTACATCATCACCATCCTTGCTGCGGTGTACATCGGCTCCTCGATGCACGCCGAGCACTGATCGGACACTGAATCGCTCCGGCGCTGCCGGAAACGAACCCGGGTCCTCCGCATGGACGGCCCAACGAAACGACCCAACGGCCCGGCGACGGGCCATCCAAACCCAAAGGAAACAACCCAATGGAACTCCTTGCGCAGATCGCAGGTGAAGACCAGATCGCCTTCGGTGAGGCCGTCTCGGCCGGTTTCGCCTATGGCCTTGCCGCCATCGGCCCCGGCATCGGCATCGGCTACCTCGTCGGCCAGTCCGTCCAGGCCATGGCTCGCCAGCCCGAGGCCGCCGGCATGGTCCGCACGACCATGTTCCTTGGCATCGCCTTCACCGAGGCGCTCGCCCTCATCGGCTTCGTCGTCTTCATTCTCCTGAAGTTC
>JAHDHM010000116.1 GCA_020631315.1 Acidimicrobiales bacterium | reverse complement strand
CTGCGTCGCCTGGACTGACGCGGAAATCGATTGCGGATTCACGCCATCGGCTGGGTACGGTCGAACGCCATGGGGGAGCGCACGGTCGACATCGGACGAATCGGCATCTGGACGGGCGTCATGGACGTCCTCCCGATCGACGAGGCCAGGGCCGCCGCCCGTGAGGTCGAGCAGCTCGGCTACGGGGCGTTGTGGATCCCCGAGACCGTCGGGCGCGATCCGTTCCTGCTCGCCGCGATGCTGCTCGATGCCACGGAGTCGCTGCCGCTGGCGACCGGCATCGCCAACATCTACGCACGTGATGCGATGACCACGGCCAACGTGATGCGCACGTTGGAGGAGTCGCATCCGGGCCGCTTCCTGATGGGTCTCGGCGTCAGCCATCACACCTTGGTGAACTGGGTCCGCAAGCACGACTACTCGAAGCCGTACTCGTTCATGGCCGAGTACCTCGAGTTCATGGAGAACTCGATGTGGCGTGCGTCGGTCGGTTCGCCCGAGCTCCCGGGCAACGCGGTGCTGGCCGCCCTCGGCCCGAAGATGTTGGCGCTCGCGGCGGACAAGACCGCGGGCGCTCACCCGTACTTCACGACGCCGGAGCACACGGCGACGGCCCGTGAGGTGATGGGTCCCGACGCGCTCCTCGCTCCCGAGCAGATGTGCGTGCTGTCGACCGATGCCGACGTGGCGCGTGCGGTCGCCCGCAAGAACATGGCCGTCTACCTCGCGTTGCCGAACTACGCGAACAACCTGAAGCGGCTCGGCTTCACCGACGACGATCTGGCCGACGGCGGTTCGGATCGTCTGGTCGACGCCATCGTCGTCTGGGGCGACGAGGCGTCGATCGCCGCCCGCGTCGACGACCACGTGTGCGTGCAGGTGCTGACCGACGACCCGCGTGACGCAGCCGCGGTACGCGCCGGTTGGGCCCAGCTGGCGCCGGCGCTGCTCGGGGGCTCGTGACGGCAGTCGATCCAGGCCGCCGCTCCGACGAGCGGCCGCCTGAGGGCGGTGAATCGGCCGCACCACGAACGGGCTGGGACCTGTTGCGAGAGGCGATGTGGTCACACCGTCGCGGCATCACGTTGGGCATGGCGCTCGGCGTGGTGTGGACGGTCGCGAAGATCGCCGTACCGATCTTGATCCAACGGGCCATCGACGACGGCATCCGAGGCGACGACTCCTTGGTCGGTTGGAGCATCGCGATCGTCGTCGCCGGTGTCGTGTCGGGCGCGATGACCGGGGCGCGGCGGTACGTGGCGTTCCAGAACGCTCGGGCCGTCGAAGCCGACTATCGCGACAAGGTCTTCCAGCACGCGCAGCGTCTGCACTTCGGGTTCCACGACCGGCATCAGACCGGTCAGCTGATGAGTCGAGGCAACACCGACCTGCAGCAGTTCCAGAACTTCATCACGATGCTGCCGATCACCGCGGCGAACTTCCTGACCGTGGTGCTCGCGACGATCGTGCTGTTCCTCCTCGACTGGGAACTCGCATTGCTCGCCCTCATCGGCCTGCCGCTGGCGAACTGGTTCGGCCGTCGGTTCGCCCAGCGGATCCATCCGGCCGTCATGGGCATCCAGGAGGAGTCGGCTCAGCTGGCCGCCGTCGTCGAGGAGACGGTCTCGGGCATCCGAGTCGTGAAGGGTTTCGGCGCCGAGGACGTCAGGTTCGAAGCGCTCGCCAAGGAGGCCGACGACGTCAGGGAGCAGTCGCTGCGCGCGGCGAAGGCCCGCTCGACCTACCTGCCGGCGCTGGAGTTGGTGCCGAACATCGGTCTGATCGCGGTGCTCGGCTACGGCGGCCATCAGGTGCTCAACGGGTCGCTCGAGATCGGCGAGCTCGTCCTGTTCAACATCTACGTGGTCCTGCTCATCCAGCCGCTGCGGATGCTCGGGATGATCGTGGCGAACTATCAGCGTGCGACCGCTGCAGGCACGCGGATCGCGACGCTGCTCGACACGCCGGCGGCCATCGCAGATCCCGCGGACCCGGTGCCGCTGCCCGAGGGTGAGTCGGTCGGGCGCATCGTGTTCAGGGGTGTGCGATTCGGCTACGGCGACGAGACCGTGCTCGACGGCTTCGATCTCGAGGTCGAGCCGGGGGAGTCGGTCGCCATCGTGGGTCGGACCGGATCGGGCAAGAGCACGGTCGCCCGTCTGTTGCCCCGGTTCTACGACGTCGATGCCGGGGCGGTCGAACTCGACGGTGTCGACGTGCGCGACCTCGAACTGGACGGTCTTCGACGCTCGATCGGCATCGTGTTCGAAGACACGTTCCTGTTCAGTTCGTCGGTGCGGGACAACATCGCGTTCGGTGCTCCGGACGCGACCCAGGAGATGGTCGAGCGTGCCGCACGACTCGCTGGTGCCGACGAGTTCATCGGCGATCTGCCTGACGGCTACGAGACCGAGCTCGGCGAGCGAGGGTTCTCGCTGTCCGGCGGGCAGCGTCAGCGTGTCGCCATCGCCCGCGCCATCGCTTCCGATCCGCGTGTTCTGGTGCTCGACGACGCGACCTCCGCCGTCGACCCGACCAAGGAACACGAGATCCGGGACTCCATGGGCGAGGTCATGCGTGGTCGCACGACGCTGGTGATCGCACACCGACCTGCGACGATCGCGCTGGCCGACCGTGTGGTCCTCATCGACGACGGTCGTGTCGTCGCGGCCGGGACCCACGACGAACTCCTGGCGACGAACGACAGGTACCGAGAGGTACTGGCTGCCTCGAGCGAGGACGACTGATGGCCGGTTGGCTGGCGGCAGGGGTCGACGAGGACGACAAGCTCGACAGGGCAGCGGCCGCGAACGTGATGCGGACCACTGCCGGGTTCCTGCGCCCGTATCGGCTGCAGGCACTCGCGGCCGGTGTGCTGCTGGTCGTGTGGACGGCGCTGCTGCTCACGTTGCCGGTGCTGTTCGGCCGAGCCGTCGACGCCGTCGTCGATGGTGACGAACGGCAGCTGAACCTGACGATCGTCGCGTACGTCGTCATCGCCATCACCAACTACTTCCTGTGGCGAACCGCGATCTGGTTGCTCGCTCGCGTCGGTGAGGGGTTCCTGCGGGACCTCCGACGCCGGGTCTTCCGCCATCTCCTGCGGCTGTCGATGCCGTTCTACGACCGCGAGAAGGCGGGCGTCATCGTCTCGCGGATGACCTCGGACATCGACTCGTTGTCCGAGGTCGTGCAGTTCGGTCTGCAGATGTTCCTGGCGAACTCGTTGCTGCTCATCGGTGTCGCAGTCGTCCTGGCAGTGCTCAGCTGGCAGCTGTTCCTCGTCTGCCTGATCTCGGCGCCGATCCTGTGGCTCGCGAGTCGGAAGTTCCGGCGGGACTCCAACGTCGCGTACCTGGCCGTGCGCGATGGCATCGCCGGGACGCTGACGCGGCTCCAGGAAGGGCTCGCCGGTGTGCGGGTCATCCAGTCCTATGCCCGCTCCGACGTCGAGGGTGAGCGCTTCCACGAGGTGAACCGCGGTCTGTACGAGGCCCACATGCGATCGACGAAGGTCGCTGCCTGGTACCTGCCGATCGTCGACTTCTCGGGCGTCGCCACGACCGCCATCGCAATCGGCGTCGGTGGCTGGATGGCGCAGGACGGCCGTATCAGCATCGGGGTCGTGGTGGCCTTCGTCCTGCTGCTCCAGAACCTGTTCGAACCGGTGCAGCAGCTGAGTCAGCTGTTCAACATGGTGCAGAGCGCCGGTGCGGGCCTGCACAAGCTGTATGGCCTGCTCGACGAGGCCGTCGAGGTGCCCGAGGCCGATCCGGCGGTCGACCTCGCCCATCGTGGCGATCTCGAGCTCGACGGTGTTGGCTTCAGCTACCAGACCGGCGGCCGTGTGCTCGGTGACGTCGATCTGCACATCGCCGCCGGCGAACGCGTCGCGCTGGTCGGTCCGACCGGTGCCGGTAAGTCCACGTTGGCGAAGCTGATCGCCCGTCTGTACGACCCGACCGAGGGCGCGATCCGCTACGGCGGTGTCGACCTTCGCCGCGGATCTCTCACCTCGCTGCGCGAGCGGATCGTGGTCGTGCCACAGGAGGGCCATCTCTTCAACGGCACTGTCAGGGACAACATCGCCGTTGCCCGTCCGTCGGCGACCGCCGAGGAGATCGACGCCGCGCTGGAACGCATCGGCGTGGCCCAGGTCTTCGCCGCCATGCCCGACGGGGTCGAGACCGAGGTGCGTGAACGGGGTTCTCGTCTGTCCGCCGGCGAACGGCAGCTCGTGTCGCTCGCTCGTGCGGCACTCGTCGACCCCGGTGTGCTCATCCTCGACGAGGCGACGTCCTCGCTCGACCCCGGCACCGAGGCGATCGTCGAGGGCGCGATGGACGCGCTGATGGAGGGTCGGACCACGATCGTCATCGCGCACCGGCTGACGACCGCGGCGCGCTGTGACCGGATCGGTGTGGTCGCCGGGGGTGAGCTGGCCGAGCTCGGCACCCACGACGAGCTCATCGAGCTCGACGGTCGGTATGCGTCGCTGTATTCGGCATGGATCGGTGCCAACAACCTGGTCTGAGCTCGGTCCGTCGGTGAGGGTGACTCACTTCTGACGATGTGTTCAGCGACGGCTTGAACATCGGATGTCCCGGTCGACAGGAACGGTCGTAGTGGCGCTGTGCGGCGCCGGGACCCGGAGACCTGATGGGACGACACGAGCGCGTGCTGCTGTTGGCGCTGTCGATCGTCGCGTTGCTCGTGGCAGCGAGCCTGTCGATGATCGGTACCAGCGCCGCGGTCGACGATCTCGCGGGCGCTGCTCCCGAGGGTGAAGTGCTGACGGTGCACGGCGAGTGGTCCATCCGAGTGCTGAACGAGCTGGGTCGCGTCGAGCAGGAGATCGAGTTCTCGAACGATCTCACGGCGGCGGGCGCACGCACGCTCACCGCGCTGCTGACGGGTGCGGCGCAGGCCGATCACTGGTCGATTCGAGTGGCCGGCTCGCCGCGCGAACTGTGCGGTTCGCCTCCTGAGGTGTGCCGTCTCGGGTCCGACGAATCGGCGCTCGCAGCTGACGGTCCGCTGGCCGTTCGTACCGACCCGAGCGGAACCGGCTTCGAGCTCGCGGGCGAGGTCGAGGTGTTCCGCGACGGCTCGATCGACTTCGTCGAGACCCACCTGTCTCGCTGCGACGTGACGTCGGGCGAGTGCACGCAGGACAACGAGTTCACCTCGTTCACCGAGACGGGCCTCGACCCCGTCGAGGTCAAGGCTGGTCAGACGGTCCAGGTCGTCGTCGCCATCTCGTTCGACTGACGCTTCGGCGCGGGCCTGAGGGTTCGGGTCTCCGCCGGCCACGGCAATCGGTCCGTGTACCTTCGGCGGGCGAGGAGCGCCCGTGCCGTCACTTCGTACCGAGATCACCGAGGTCGTCACCGGTCTCGGCATGTTGGGCTTCGACTCGATCGAGCGCGGGCTGGTGCGTCGGCCTGACGCGATGGCCGACGTGCCCATCGAGACATGGGATCGGATCGTCGCCGCGGCCGACGACCCGAAGGAGCGGGCCTCGGTGCATGCGGCCTGGCGCAACGGGCAGGTCTTCTTCGAGTCCGACGACGCGCTCCGTCGCCGCACGCCGGTCTCCATCGAGTGGAAGGGTGGCCACAAGGCGCCGGGTGCCGAGACCGTGCCGGTCGATCTGCGTGTCGACCACGTCTTCCTCGTCTCGTGCAAGTACGCGTCGAAGATCCTGCTCAACTCGGCGCCCGCTCAGCTCTTCGACGGTTCGGCTCCCTCTGGCGACTGGTTCGACGACGTCGCACCTGAGCAGCACCAGGCTCTCTACTCAGCTGCTCGGGATCAGGTGGGCGACACCGACCTTCCGGCGTTCGTCAGCGATCTCGCCTCGCATCACCGGGCTTCGCTGCGCGCAGGGCTGGGGGAGTGGTCGCCCGATTGTGTCGCCGCCTACCGGGAACTGATCCTCGAGGTCGGCCGTGCATCGGCTTCCCGCTGGCGTGCGTCACTGTCGTCGAAGCGGGCGAAGGAGGCGATGTTGTGGCGGCTGCTGCGCATCTCGTCGGCTCCGTACTTCGTGCTCGGCACGAGCGGCGATCGGAGTCTTCGAGTCCGTGTGACGACCCCCTGGGACTGGCGGCGTCGATTCGAGTTCAAGAACTTCGAGTGCTGGGGCGACGACGCCGGACAACCCCGGGTCGGATGGCGTGCGACCGTGCGCGATCACGACTCGGGTCAGGACGAGACCGTCGATGGGCACGTCGAGATCCGTTGGTCACACGGCCGCTTCGGTCAGTCGCCGGAGGCGAAGGTCTACCTCGACACGCCGCACGACCGCGTCCCGGGCTATCTGCCCCTGCGGTAGCTGCGAGCTCACAGCTCGGCTGCGAGGACACAGCGCTCAGTTCGCTCGCGGGCCGGCCATCTCGCGAACCAGGGTCTCGAGTCGGGCGATGTCGGCTCGTAGAGCTGCCATCTCGGTCATCGTCTCGTCCTGATCGGTTTCGGTGTCGTCGTCGACGAAGATCGCGGCGATCGACGCGGTGATGAGTGACAGGCCGCCGATGCCGACGAGCATCAACGTGCCGGCCACGATCTGGCCGCCGCCGGTGATCGGGGCGTGGTCGCCGTAGCCGACCGTCGTGATGGTGACGAACGCCCACCAGAGTGCCCGTGGATAGTCCTGGATCGTCGCTCCGTCTTGCCCGTGTTCGAAGATCAGGGCGAAGCCGGCACCCAGGACCAGGCAGGCCACGACGAGGACGAGGAACGACTGCATTCCGCTGCGACCACAGACACGGCGCAGTGCGAGGGCTGCACGGCCGATGCCGGTCGCGGAGGTGGCGAGCCGTGCGATGCCGATGATGCGCAGCGGTCGCAACATCGGCAGGACGACGACGAGTGCGTCGAACTTGTGCTCGCGCAGCGCCTGGAGCCGACTTGGGGCGAGCCAGAGCAGCAGGGCCAGTTCGACGGCGAACAGTGCCCACACGACCGTGCCGATCAACAGCAACGCGCGTGCTGACTCGGCGGACAGGTCGCTCAGCAGCGGTCCGAGGACGACGGGGATGAACAGGATGCTGAGGCCCAGCATGTAGGGCTCGAGCCGGTCGTCGAACCAGCGGTAGTTCTCACCCTCGGGGTCGCGGCGGAGGCGTCGCAGGAGTTCCATCCAACGAGTCTCGCGGACCCGGGCACCACCCGACGGGGGTGGGGTACCGGGAGTGAATTGTTACTGTCCTCACGGTGGACGGCCGCCTGCGCATCAAGGAGATGTCGTGGATGAAGGGCGAACCGGAGTGGCTGCGTGCCCTTCGCCTCCGCTCGTTCGAGATCTTCGAGAAGACGTCCATGCCCGACTGGGTCGGGGACCTGTCCGGGATCGTCGTCGACGACAGCTACCACCTCGAGCTCACCGACCACACCGACGAGCAGCTCGCCGTCCCCGAGGCCGAGCGCAGGTACGGGGCCGGCGTGACCGCCGAGCACGAGTCTGCGGCCGTCCAACGCAGGAACCGTGAGGCTCTCGCAGACCAGGGCGTCATCTTCACGACGATGGACACGGCGGTCCGCGAGTACCCCGAGCTGGTCCGTGCCCACCTCGGCACGGTGATCCCGCCGGGCGACAACAGGTTCGCGGCGTTGAACTCGGCCGTGTGGTCGGGCGGTTCGTTCGTCTACGTCCCGCCGGGGGTCGAGGTCGAGATGCCACTCCAGGCCCACTTCGGCAACGCGAAGAACAGGGGCCAGTTCGAACGGACGCTGATCATCGCCGACGAGGGCGCCGAGGTGCGTTACCTCGAGGGCTGCTCGGCCCCGGTGTACACCTCGGATGCGCTGCACGCGGCGGTGGTCGAGTTGGTCGCCAAGGAGCATGGACGCATCACGTACACGACCATCCAGAACTGGTCGCCGAACGTGTTCAACCTCGTCACCAAGCGAGCGGCGGCGTACGAGGGTGCCCACGTCGAGTGGATCGACGGGAACATCGGCAGCCGTCTCACCATGACGTATCCGGCCGTCCACCTGATGGGTCCGAAGGCCTCGGGCGAGGTGCGCTCGGTGGCCTGTGCCGGTCCGGGTCAGCACCAGGACACCGGCGCCAGAATGGTGCACGCTGCTGCGGAGACCACCTCGAAGATCGTGACGAAGTCGATCTCCAAGGGCGGCGGCCGCACGACCTGTCGGAGCCTCGTCCGGGTCGACGACGAGGCGACGAACTGCACGAGCCATGTCCGGAGCGACGCGCTGATCCTCGACGACGAGTCCATCTCGGACTCGTACCCGTCCATGGACGTCGGTTCGGCCGACGCCGGCATCGGGCGCGAAGCGACGGTGTCCCGTGTGGCCGACGAGCAGCTCTTCTACCTGCAGTCGAGGGGCCTCGCCGAGGACGAGGCGATGGGCATGATCGTCAACGGTTTCATCGAGCCCGTCACCCGAACGCTCCCGATGGAGTACGCCGTCGAGTGGTCCCGCCTGATCGAACTGCAGGTGGAGGGCTCGATCGGCTAGCCGATCGAGGCCGACCAGAGGACACAGAGGGCTCGATCGGCTAGCCGAATCGAGGCCGACCAGAGGACACAGAGGGCTCGATCGGTTAGCCGTCGGCGGGGAGCAGGTCCTTGAGGAAGCCGGTGGTCGCCATGAGCGTCATCTGGGCGACGACGAGTCCGAAGGCGATCCAGGTGATGAAGACGTTGACGCCGGACTGTGCGCCCGCGTTGACGTCGCCCATCTGGCCGGTCACGAGCACGGCCATGGCCACGACCATGAGCAGGCTGCGACGGGTGAGGACGGCGGCGAGGAGCGCCACGAGCATGGCCGAGTTCTTCCCGCCCCAGCTCCACAGCAGGAACTCGTTCGAGGGCACCGGGATCTCCATGGAGTCGTAGAAGAACTCCTGATCGAAGAACGCGAGGTACGAGAGCATTCCGTAGATCAACACGAGGAGACCGGGGAGGATCAGGTGGGTGAGCGGGAGTCGTCGCACGTCGTCTGCTTTCGTCGGTGATGTCTCCGAAAGCTACAACATGTAGCGCTACAAGATGTAGTGACTTCTGGGCTGATCGACCATCGAGGAGGCTCCCCGGTCTGTCGCGGAATATTCAGTGCTAAAGGAGCGTTCCCATCTCCTGACGGCACGGACTTCTCTCCCCCGAGGAGTCCAGGTACGAGAGGAGCAGCCGTGACACACCCCAACGCGACCGCTACTGACGCCTTCGCCGCCGAGATGGCGGACAAGGCCGATCAGCTCACCACTCGTGCTGAACGCCTACGTGAGCGCATGGGCGAGCTCGATGCCCCCCTCGAGCCGCTGCGCGCCGCGAGGCGTCGTCGGGCCGCCGAGCTCGACTTCGTGAGCGAGGTCCTGTCCATGCGG
>JAHDHM010000115.1 GCA_020631315.1 Acidimicrobiales bacterium | reverse complement strand
GCGATCAGAGCAGATTGCCGTACCGGTGCATCGTCTGGCTGATGGCCTGCTCACGCAGGACGTGGAGCAGCTCGCGGCGGCCATCCCCGAGCACCGGCGCGTCGGCGACGTGGATGCCGAGCTCGTTCGCCGCAGCGCGCAACTCCGGCTCGATCGGCCCGATGACCCGGAGCCGCTCGGGTCGCACGCGACGTAGCCACGCCACCGACGCCGCGGTGTCGCCCGGCTGCGCATCGCAGACCGAGGTCGCAACGCCGCAGCGTTCAGCCCCGGTGA
The DNA here is from genome assembly GCA_020631315.1 of Acidimicrobiales bacterium. The sequence continues at coordinate 9,086 of JAHDHM010000115.1, read as the reverse complement.
GCACCCGTCGCACCCGGGCGTCGTGGCCGGGCGCCGACACCCAGATGCCGAGCAGGTCGATCGGCCGGTAGCGGAAGCGGTTGGACTCACAGAACAGGCCCGTCGGATCGTGTTCGATGCCGAACTCGTGTTGCCATGCCAGCTCGTCACTGCGTGCCGCGGCCGCCAGCCAGGCGTCGTCGAACGGCCCGGGGTCGGCTGCCCAGTGTCCGAGCTGGGCCACGTAGTTGGGCCCACCTGCCTTGGCGCCCGGACCGATCGACGATCGCTTCCACCCGCCGAAGGGCTGCCGCTGGACGATCGCTCCCGTGGTGGCCCGGTTCACGTAGGCGTTGCCGACCTCGACCCGTTCGAGCCAGTGTTCGATCTCGGTCGCGTCGAGGGTGTGAATGCCGCCGGTCAGGCCGAAGTCGGTGCCGTTCTGGATGTCGATCGCCTCATCGAGCGTCTCGGCGTGCACGATGCCGAGCACCGGCCCGAAGCACTCGGTCCGATGGAACCACGAGCCCGGCTGTACCCCGATCCGCACGCCCGGCGTCCAGATCCCGTCGGCCGTGCGGCGTGGCTCGACCAGCCACGACTCGCCGTCGTCGAGCGTGGTCAGGGCTCGTTCGAGCTTCCCGACCGGCGCCGAGATGGTGGGCCCCATCGTCGTGGCGAGCTCGGTCGGCTGGCCCACCTGCAGGCTGCTGACGGCATCCACGAGTTGGCGGTGGAACCTCGTCGAGTGCGCGACATCACCGACGAGGATCGCCAGGCTGGCCGCCGAGCACTTCTGGCCCGAATGTCCGAACGCCGAGTCGACGAGGTCGGCCACCGCGAGGTCGAGATCGGCGTTCGGGGTGACGACCAGCGCGTTCTTGCCCGACGTCTCGGCGAAGATCCGCAGGTCGGGTCGCCATGAACGGAAGAGCTCGGCCGTCTCGTGCGCGCCGGTCAGGATGACCGCATCGACCTCCGGGTGGGCGACCAGATGACGCCCGACCTCGTCGTCGGGCACGCTGACGAACTGCATCGCCTCGGTCGGCACACCGGCGGCCCAACAGACCTCGGCCACGATCTCGGCACAGCGCCGTGTCTCCGGCGCCGGCTTGAGCACGACCGCGTTGCCCGCGGCCAGCGACGCCATCACACCGCCGGTCGGGATCCCCACCGGGAAGTTCCACGGCGGAGCGACGAGCACCACCCCGAGTGCGTGGAAGTCGTTCGGGCCGCCGACGAGATCACGGGCCCGATCGCCGTAGTAGCGGGCGAAGTCCACCGCCTCGGACACCTCGGGGTCCGCCTGAGCGACGGTCTTGCGACCCTCGTGCACCATCGCCGCGACGAGGTCACCGCGTCGTCGTTCGAGCTCATCGGCGACGGCGCGCAGCACCGCGCGACGATCGTCGACGGGTGTCGCCTCCCACGACGGCTGCGCCCGACGTGCGATCGCCATCACCTCGTCCACCGCGGACGTCTCGGTGACGAGTGGTGCGCGCACGGCGACGTCGTCGTGCGCGAGGAGTGTGCGCGCCCACGCGCGGTTCGCCGGCAGCGCCGGATCGGTGTCCGGAGCGTTCGCGAAGGGCCCGATGTCCACGGCAGCGCGGTGCGGGGAGCGCCGCGGTGAGGAGCTCACCGTCCAGCGGTCACGGACGGCGATGCGGAAGCGCTCTGCCTCCGAGCGTGCTGACGGGCCGCCCGGCGTCATCGAGAACAGGTGATGGACGAAGTTCTCGTCCGCCGCGTTCTCCTCCAGCCGCCGGAACAGGTAGCTGATGGCGACGTCGAACTCGTCACGGTCGACGACCGGCGTGTACAGCAGCATCCCGGCGGCATCACGCAGGAGACGGGCGTGCGTCGGCGCCATGCCCTCCAACATCTCGAACTCGACGCGGTCGCTGACGCCACGGGCCTCGGCGAGCAGCATCGCGAACGCCAGATCGAACAGGTTGTGGCTGGCGACGCCGACCTTCATGCCCGTCATCCGGTCGGTGCGCAGCAGCCAGTCGAGGCAGCGCTTGTAGTTGGCGTCCGTCTCGGCCTTCGAGCCGTACGGCGCTTCAGCCCATCCGTGGATCGCCGCGTCGACGCGCTCCATGGCCAGGTTGGCTCCCTTGACCAGGCGCACCTTCACGGTGCCGCCGGGACGCCCTCCCACAACACGCTCCCGGCGGGCGTTCGCCCACTCGGTCAGCCGGCGGAGTGCGTCGAACGAGTCGGGCAGGTACGCCTGCAACACGATGCCGGCGTCGAGATGATGGAAGCGCTCCTCGGCCAGCAGCGTGGTGAACGCATCGAGGGTCAGCTCGAGGTCGTGGTACTCCTCCATGTCGAGGTTCACGAACGTCGCCGGATCGGCTGCTGCGGCCCGCTCGAACAAGGGACGCAGGGCCGCCATCACCCGCTCGAGGCTGCCGTCGAAGTCCCAGTGGTTGAGCTGCGAGACGACCGCGGACACCTTGACCGACACGTAGTCGACGTCGGGCTCGCCGAGCAGGTGCATCAACGCGTCGTGCCGCTTCGCAGCTTCGCGTTCACCCAGCACCGCTTCGCCGAGCTGGTTGACGTTGAGGCGGAAACCCTCTTCGCTGCGAGCACGCAGGTGCCGGGCCAGCCGATCGCTCTCGGCGTCGACGACGAGGTGCCCGATCAGCGAGCGCATCCGTCGCCGGGCCAACGGCATGACGATGCCCGGCAGCCACGGACCGATCCGACCGCCTGCTCGCAGCAACAACCGATCGAACGCCGACAGGAAACCGGGAAGTTCGCCGCTCGACACGAGACGCCGCAGCTGCGCCGCCGCCACGGCGTCATCGTCGGGTCGGATGACGCGGTCGACGAAACCCATGCCGAACCGGACCCCGTCGGGGTCCGCCACCACACCCGCCAGCTGCTCCGTCGTCGCCCGCTCGCGGCGGGTCGCTGAACCGTCCGCATGCCTCAACCAGGTGTCGACGAGCTCGACCGCCCGGTCGGCGAGCTCGAGCAGTTCGTCGGACCCCAGGTCGGCGACAGCCGGGTTCGACGGGACGGGATCGGGAACGTCGAGGATCATGAGGTCATCGTCCCGAATGTGACGAGGGGCGGTCTTGTACGATTCGCCGCGCCGTGACGGAGGAAACCGACAACCTGCTCGCCGTAGGCGTGCCGTACTGCCAGCCGCAGCTGCTGGCACTGTTCGACCGCCTCGTCGACGTCATCTTCTGCGTGAAGGACCACGACGGGCGGTACCTGGCGGTGAACGAGGCGTTCGTCCGCAGGACCGGCCGCAACTCCAAGCGCGACGTGCTCGGAGGCCGCGCGGCGGACTTCTTTCCCGCCGTCATGGCCGAGCGCTACGCCGAGCAGGACGAGCGGGTGCTCACGACCGGAAAGCGTCTACGTGACGAGCTCGAGCTGATCCGGCGTGAGGACGGGAAGCTCGGCTGGTACGTGACGACGAAGTACCCGATCGACGCGCCACCGTCCTCCGACCCCTCGGCGGGACCCGGAGATCGGCCAGGGCTCGTGTCCATCAGCCATGACCTCAAGACCCCGAGCGCTGACGACGCCGACGTCCTGGCGCTGTCGCGCGTCGTCGAGCACGTCCGGGCACATCTGGACGCGAAGATCACCGTGGCCGAGCTCGCAGACGCCGCGGGACTCTCCCCCGCCCAGCTCGAGCGGCGGATGCGACGGGCGTTCGGCCTGGCCCCGTCGAAGTACGTGACACGAGCACGGGTGAATCGGGCGATGGATCTGCTGGTCGACTCGGATCTGCCGCTCGCCGACGTGGCAGCACGCTCCGGCTTATACTACCAGGCGAACCTCACGCGCCAGTTCGCCCGGCTGACCGCCCAGACCCCGGCCCAGTTCCGAGCGGCCCGGAGCCGGCTCCGCCGCGACGAGTGAACGCTTCGTCGGTGGCGCGGTCGAGTTCCTGCACGAAGGTCTCCCCCGCAGCGCTGGCGGCGATGCGGCGGAACAGATCGCCGAGCGAACCGAGGTCGACCTCGACGGCGTTCTCGTCGAACACCTCTTCGAACATGTCGACGAGGCCGTCGGCGGCGGCGGCGAGATGCACACGCAGCAGCGCGCCCGTGCGGATCACCATGGCCGGCTGCATGCCGAGACGCATCAGTTCGATCGACACGTCGAGCAGTGTCGGGCTGAGGATCGTCACGATGCCGTCGTCGAAGGCGACCAGGTTGGCGACGACCATCACCTCGACCGCGCCGTCGGGGAGCCCGGCGATGCGACGCTCGAACTCCTCGACCGTGACCGTGTCGGGCCGGTTGTCGACCCAGCCCCGGAAGTGGTCGCGGTACTCGAGCCACGACGTCACCGGCTGTCCCGAGTCGGAGTCGGAGAACAGATCGGCGATCGCGTTGAGCTTCAGCCCGCGCTCGCGCAGGCGGGCGATGTCGGCCAGTCGATCGAGATGCTCTGTGCCGTAGCGGGCCACCCGGCGGTCGGACGGATCGGCGAGCGGCGCGGGCAGCAGCCGTTCCGCCTGGTAGTAGCGGATGGTGCGCGCGGACACGCCCGACGCTGCCGCCAGACCCTGAAGGTCGAGCAGCGCCTCGGCGGTGTGGTGGGTCGTGATCGACTCGTGGGACGGCAGGGACGCCGGTGAGCTCACCCGACCACCATGAACGTGACAGCGCTGACTGTCAAGAAGTGCTGACAGTTGCTACTGTCAGCATCGTGCGTCGAACCGTGAGCCGCCTGCTCGACACGTGGACCTACCCGGTCACCAGCGAGCGCTACCTGCGCACCGTGGGCAGCGCCGAGAGCGCCGACACGTCCTCACCGGACGACGCCCGGCCGTCCGGCGACGAGACGACGGACGACACCGCGCTCGCTCGCACCGTCACGAACGCCGAGGGCGTCAGCTTCGACGTACCCGACGGCACGAACATCCTCGAGGCCGCCGAAGCCGCCGGCCTCAGCCCGGCCTACGGCTGCCGACAGGGACGATGCCGCAAGTGCGTGGTACCGCTCCGACGTGGCCGTGTCGTCGACATCCGTCACCGGCTGTCCAGCGGCACCGGCAGCACCATCCAGATCTGTGTGACCACCCCCGCCACCGACGTGGAGATCGACCTGTGAACCCTCCCCGCGACAGCGCAGCACCCGTCGCTGCGGCGTCGAGTGCCTCGCCCGCCAACGCACCCGCTTCCAGCACTGCCACGGCCCTCGCCGACGATCACGACTTCGCCGAGTTCGCCGCCGAGCTCGACGCGCTCTACGCGGAGGTCATGGCCGGCCGCGGTGCCGACGACGAGCGCTACATCCGTCGACTCATCACGCTGCAGCGCCGACTCGACCTCGGCGGTCGCCTCACGTTGACCGTCGCGACCGTGACTCCGTTCGGCCCGCTGGCGTGGATCGCCGGCGCCGGCATGCTCGGCGTCTCGAAGATCCTCGACAACATGGAGATCGGCCACAACGTCCTCCACGGCCAGTGGGACTGGCTCGACGATCCCGAGATCAGCTCGACGACCTGGGAGTGGGACCACGCCTGCCCGGCCGAGCAATGGAAGCACCTGCACAACGAGCTGCATCACGAGTGGACCAACGTCCGAGGCCGCGACCGGGACATCGGCTACGGCGCGGTGCGCATCGACGAGGAACGACCGTGGCGCACGGCCGATCTCGCCAACCCCGTCATCTACGCGACGTTGCCGTTCTGGTTCGACTACGCCATCTCGCTCCACGACATCGAGGAGCTGAGCCTCAAGCGCATGGGCGAGTCCGACCTCGGCGCCGCCGGCCCCAAGCTCCGACAGACGGCGCGAAAGATCGGTCGGCTCCTCCGCAAGGACTACGTCGCGTGGCCGCTGCTGGCCGCACCGTTCGGGTTGGGTGCCGTGGGTGCCGCCGCTGCCGGCGGACTCGCCGCCAACACGATCCGCAACGTGTGGACCTTCGTGGTCATCTTCAACGGGCACTTCCCCGACGGTGTCGAGATCTTCGACGAGGCCGACGTCGAGCACGAGTCACGCGGCCGGTGGTACCGCCGCCAGGTCCAGGGCTCGGCCAACTTCACCGGCGGCAAGCTGCTGCACGTCATGAGCGGCCACCTCGGCTTCCAGATCGAGCACCACTGCTTCCCCGACATGCCCTCGAACCACCTTCGCCGCATCGCCCCGCGCGCGCGCGAGATCTGCGACCGCCACGGCGTGCGCTACCACGTGGCATCGATGCCACGTCAGGTCGCGTCGGTGGCCCGACGCGTCCTGCGGCTGAGCTTTCCCGGCTGACGAGGCTTCCCCGACTGAGCAGGCTTGGCCGAGCAGACCTCAGTCGTCCTTGCGCTCGCTGCGGGGCGGCTCGCCGCCGGTGAGGCCGAAGCGGATGGCGGCATCGCGGTCGCTGTCCTCGAGCAGGCCGAGACGGCCGGCGCGGCTACGCCACTGGTCGCGGGCCAACACCTGCATGTCCTCGTCGGCGTCGGTTTCGTCGGTGATCTCGAGACCGATCAACGTCTCGATGACGTCTTCCATGGTGACGATGCCGGCGGTGCCGCCGTACTCGTCGACGACGAGGGCGATGTGCTCGTGCCCTTCGAGCAGGTCGTCGAAGACCTCGAGCAGCGGCTCGTTCTCGTTCACGGCGATGAGGTCGCGGCGGACGGCCGACAGCGAGAGGTCGTGCTCGTCGTCCGCGACGTGGGCCAACGCGTCGCTCAGCAGCACGTAGCCGGTGACGTCGTCACGGTTCTCGTCGAACACCGGATAGCGGGAGAACGGCCGCTTGTCGTCGACGAGCTCGACGACGCTGGCGGTCTCCGGATAGGCCACGACGACCGTCCGAGGCGTCATCACGTCCGAGGCGCGAAGGCTCTCGAACCGGAGCAGGCTCTGGAAGAGGCGGGCTTCGCGGCTGTCGAACACACCCTCTTCGGCACCGATCTCGGCGAGAGCGGCGAGCTCTTCGCGACTGACCTCGCTCTGCTTCTCGCCGCGGGTCAGCAGCTTGGCGAACCACTTGGACGGCACGACGATCGGGTACGTGAGCAGGATGAGCGGGCCCAGCAAGCGGCTCACCATCGGCGCCAGACCACGCCAGTACACGGCGCCGAGGGTCTTCGGGATGATCTCGCTGAAGATCAGCACGCCGAGCGTGAGGAAGAACGAGAACACACCGACCGAGATGCTCTCGAACACCGCGGCCGCCTCGGCACCGGCGCCGGCGGCGCCGATCGTGTGGGCGAAGGTGTTGAGCGTCAGGATCGCGGCAAGGGGACGGTCGACGTCTTCCTTCAGGCCCCGCCACCGGGCACCGAGCTCGGGCTTGTCGTTCTCGAGTGCACCGATGTACGCAGGCGTCACGCTGAGCAGCACCGCTTCCATGATCGAGCACATGAACGAGATGCCGATCGCCACGGCGATGTAGACGATCAGCAGGGTGAGTGAGCCGGTGCCGGTCAAGCCGGTCTCACCGACGGCGAGGAGGTCGAACACTCTGCCGAGCGTATAGGAGGGGGCCCGAAGTCAACGGGGAACCACCGGGTGCGAGACTGACGGCATGGGCAGCACAGCGGGCGGGACGATGGCGGGGTGGCGAGCGTGACGTCTCGCGTACCCGACCGGGCACGGCTGTTCGCAGAGCTCGCTGTCGTCGTGGCGATCACCACCTTCGTCGGCGCACTGGCGTATGCCTTCGCCTCGGACGCTGCCGATGCCGACGCACTTCCCGCACCCGCGTCGACCGGCGCAGCCGCCGTCGACGGCGACGGCACGCCGGTCACGATGGACGGCGGCATCGACCTCGACGGCATCGACCTCGACGACAGGGTCGCTGCTGATCCGGACGCCGACCCGACCGACGTGTTCGCAGCCGCCGCCGAGGCGATGGGCGCAGTGACGAGCGTCGAGTTCCGGCTCGAACGTGACGGCGCTCCCGTGTTCATCGACCAGTTCGAGTCGCTGGCCCTGGACGGCCTCATCGGCCAGTTCACCGTGCCGGGCCGGGCCCAGGCACAGTTGCGGATCACGGTCGACGACGACCTCGCCACCGAGATCGGGGCCATCGCCGTCGGCGAGGAGATATGGATCTCCAACCCCGTCACCGGGGACTTCGAGACGCTGCCCGACGGCATCGACATCGACCCGTCGCAGTTCTTCGACCCCGACGACGGCTGGCGGCCGCTGCTGTCGGGGCTGCGCGACGTCGAACTCGTCGGCATCGTCGACCGAGACGGCGAGCGCTACCACCTCCGGGGCATCGCGCCGGCGAGCGAGGTCGAGAACATCACCGTCGGGCTCGTGGAGGATCAGGACATCACCATCGACGTGTGGGTCCACCCGGGCACGTCGCTCGTGACCCATGTCGAGTTCGAGACGAACCTCGGTAACGGCACGTCTCAGTGGTCGCTGGAGATGGCCCGCTACGGCGCGAGCTTCACGATCCGTCCACCGGCCAACGTGCGAGAGACGAGCGGGTCGTGAGCGAACCGTTCTGGAGGCGCGACCCCTCCCCCGGTGCGGTGCTGGCCGTCGTCGGCTTCAGCGTGTTCGTCGCAGCAGACGACCTCACCGTCGTGTCGACGATGCTGCGGCCGATCATCGGCGACCTCGGCCTCGTCCTGCCGGACGGCCTCGACGACGCAGCCTGGATCGTCAACGCCTACCTGATCGCCTTCGTCGCGATCATGCCGATCGCCGGCCGCCTGAGCGACGTCATCGGCCGCCGACTCACGTTCCTGGCGGCCTACTCGATCTTCCTGGTCGGCACGATCCTCATCCCGGCGTCCGTGTCGATCGACGACCCGTTCGGCTGGTTCCTCTTCGGACGTGTCCTCACCGCGATCGGCGGCGGGGCGATGGTCCCGGTCGCGCTCGCCGTCGTCGGTGACGTCTACGACGAGGGCCGCAGAGCACGTGCCCTCGGGACACTCGGCGCGATCGAGACGATGGGCTGGGTCTGGGGTCCGCTCTACGGCGCCATGCTCGTGCGCTTCCTGTCGTGGGAGTGGCAGTTCTGGTTGAACGTGCCGGTGGCGCTCGTCGGGATGGCCTTGTCCTGGTGGGCGTTGGCCGGGCAGGACCGCCCCGCCGTCCGCCCCCGGGTCGACGTCGTCGGCATCGTGTTGCTCACGACCGCGCTCATCAGCC
>JAHDHM010000114.1 GCA_020631315.1 Acidimicrobiales bacterium | reverse complement strand
ACCCGACGACGAGCTCGCGACCGTGGCACTGCGTGCCGCCGTACGTGGCGCGGTGCGGCATCGGCTCGACGCGCCCGAGGCCGGCACCGAGTGGAAGGACGTCGCGTATCCGCTGCTTCGGATGCTCGGCGTCGACCCCGACGCTGCCATCGACGCCGTCAGCGCCGCACGCTCCGCAGAACTCGGAGGCGCATGATGGACCGACGCGAACGACGCCGCATCGAGATGCGGCAACGGCTCGAGCGGGCGGCGATGGAGCTGCTCGTCGAGCACCAAGAGGACGAGTTCAGCGTCAAGGACATCACCGACCGGGCAGATGTCGCCTCGACGACCTTCTACTCACACTTCGACACCAAGGAGCGGCTCGCCGAGTCGCTGCGGGTTCCGGTGCGTGAGGAGTTCACGGCCGCGGTTGCGCGTTGCCTCGCCGGGCACGACGACCCCCTCGTCGCCCTGGCGGTGACGGCAGGCGCGGTCTTCCGCGAGATGGAACGGGACTCCGTCTGGCTGCGGTTCGCCCTGAACCTCCGCGAGGACGTCGATGCGTTCGGCGGACCGGTCGACACCGGCCTTGCCGCGACGTTGGACCGTCTCATCGCAGCGGGCATCGTGGCACCTCCCCGCAACCGAGAGGTGCTGATCATGATGCTGCGCGAAGCGGTGCGGGCCGCGCTTCGGCGCCATCACCGGACCCCGGTTCGACCGTCCGACTTCGCACGCCTCACCTTCGCTCTGTTCGGGGTCCCGACAGACCTCGCAGCCCAGGCCGCGCCGCTGGCCGACGACACACCGACCCTGCGCGAGCTCGCCGAACAGTTCAGCGATGTGCCCGCGGGCTGAAGCGGGGGTCCCCGAACCGAGCCGGCTCAGGAACGTTCGAGCGACATCTCGGTGTTCGACGCCGAGGACCAGTCGCTCACGAAGCGGTAGCGATCGCCGCGAATGACGGTCGTGCGCCACTCGATGGGGCGATCACCGGCCCGGCCCAGACGCTCGAGATGGAACGCGGCATCGGTGCGGCCGAGACCGAGCCGCTCACGGTCGGCGGCGGACGGGATGACGGGGCTGACTCGCTCCCAACCCTGATCCGGACGGACCCCGACGCGACGCTCGAGCTCGTCGTAGAGCGCGGTACGACTGAAGTCGGCATCGAGCAACGGCGCTGCCAGCGCGACAGGCAGCCAGGCCCGATCGACTGCCAGCGGATCACCTGCGGCGAAGCGGATCCGCTCGAGGAAGAAGAACTGGTCGTCGTCGCCGAGACCGAGCTGGGCGGCCGCGATGGTGTCGCGGCGAACGTCCATGGCCAGCACCTCGCTGGTCTGCTCGACGCCGGCGTCCTCGATCGACCGGAAGAGGCTGTAGAGGTTGCCGAGCGGCTGTTCGAAACGGGCTCGGTTCACGACGGTGCCGCGGCCCCGCTCCCTGCGCAACACGCCCGTCCGATTCAGGTGCCGAATCGCCTCACGCACGGTGTGACGACTCACCTCGTAATCGGCGACCATCTCCGCATCGGTCGGAAACCGGTCGTCGAACTCGCCGCTGTCGAGACGCCGGCGCAGGTCGGTCTCGAGCTGCGCCCACAGCGGCAGCGGTGACGAACGATCGAGCGAACCGGCTGACATTCGAACGGTGACCCCCTGGAGACCGACGTGGCGACGAGGAGTCTGCCACACCGACCGGACGAACCAGCCCAAACGTACGTATCTCCGCTCATACGGACCCGCGGACCACGTCGCAGGAAAGTTCATCGACCCGACGCCCGAGTGTCCCTCCGGGTTCGTAACCTTGTACCTGTCGCCTCACCTCGGGGCGGCAGCAATAAGAAAGCAAATGCCATGGCAACCGGCACCGTGAAGTTCTTCAACAACGAGAAGGGCTTCGGATTCATCTCACGCGAGGACGGCGACGACGTCTTCGTCCACTTCTCCAACATCGCCGGCTCGGGCTTCCGTTCCCTCGAAGAGGGCCAGAAGGTCGAGTTCGAGATCGGCGCGGGCCGCAAAGGTCCCGAAGCCCAGAACGTCACCGTCGTCTGATCGCAGACGGGCTCCCGGTGGGAGCCGAGTCGAACGGAGCCGTCGGCCTCGGCCGGCGGCTTCGGCCGTTTTCAGGTCTCCTGCGACCTCGTCGCAGAGGTGCAGCTCAGTCGCGGCCGAGGAGTTCCTCGCCGACGACGTCGCCCGGCTCGAGGCGGACGAAGACCGCGAGCAACGCTGCGACGATGGCGCCGCCGAACACCACCGTGGTCACCGAGGTCGCGTCGACGATCGCACCCATCGCGAAGTTCGAGATCGAGATCACCCCACCGAACGCGAGCGTCCACAGCGACATGACCCGTCCGCGCACCTCATCGGCGAGATGTTGTTGTAGGAACGTCGAGAGCGCGACGGGCATCGTGAAGTAGAAGAGGCCGACGAAGAAGATCGCCACGAAGGCGGGCTCCTCGGTCCGCAACAGCGACAAGACGGCGAGCGAGACGGCGAACAACGCCAGGGTGACCCGCACCACGAGCGGCTTGGGCACCTGGGCGAGCGCGGTACCGACACTGATCGCACCCACCAGGGCCCCGACACCGAAGCAGGCGTAGAGCAGACCGTAGGTGGTGCTGTCCGGGTCGACGCCGAGGTTCAGTTCGGCCAGGGCCGGCATCTGGCCGATGAACGGCAAGCACAAGGCGGCAAAGGTCGCCATGGTCACGAGCGGCAGACCGACCTGGCGAGACCGTCGCGCGATACGGAATCCACCGAAGTAGCGATCCCCCATCGACGCCGGCTTCGACTTCACCGCAGGGATCGTGACGACGAGCAGCGCCCCGATCACGAACAGGTAGGTGGCCGCGTTGATCAGCAACACCTCGGAGAACCCGTACTGCGACGCCAACCACGCACCGATCGCCGGGCCGATGACCCGACTGCCGTTGACCTGTGCGGAGTTGAGGCTGATCGCCGCCGACAGGTTCTCGCGACCCACGAGACTCGGGAGCACCGCGGTGAACGCCGGCGCATACAGCGCCTGACCGACACCGATCACGAAGACGAGGACGAGCAGCGAGGTGCGGCCGATGTCGTCGTCCCAGATCTGCCAGGCGAGCACCACGCCCCAGATCGCCTGCCAGGCCTGAGTGCCGAGCAGCAGCCGACGACGGTCGACCGTGTCGGCGAGGCCGCCCCCGACGATGCTGAGCAACAGCATCGGGAACATCTGGGCGAAGATGACGAGGCCGAGGTAGGTGGAACTGGCGGTCAGCTCCCAGGCGAAGACGCCGAGCACCACCTGCTGCATCCACCGGCCGGCGTTCGACAGGAACGAGGCGATGAACAGCCGCCGGAAGTCACGGATGGCCAGCACATCACGCGCTGTGCCCTCGCGAGCCGGCGCGTCCGATGCGGCGTCGTCTGGTGACCGCTTCGATCTGTCCGACTCCAGTGACATCACGCCCAGTGTGCCTCGTTCGAGTCTCGAACGATCAGCGGTATGGCTGAAGTCACAACCTCAGCACGACCGGACAGGCCGTCACTCAGGTGGCAGGACCGCGGCGAGCTCGTCGGGCGTCATGAGCACGTCGCGCGCCTTCGAACCGATCGACGGCCCGACGACACCACGCTGCTCGAGCAGGTCCATGAGGCGGCCGGCCCGTGCGAAGCCCACCTTGAGCTTGCGCTGCAACATCGACGTCGAACCGAGCTGGCTCTCGACCACCAGACGCATCGCCTGGAGCAGCAGGTCGTCGTCACCCTCGTCGCCTGTGGTGCCACCGGGCAGCGCTGCGCCGGCAGCCGCTGCATCCTCGGATCCTTCGACACCCTCGACGTAGCGAACCTCGGGTGCCTGGCGCCGCCATGCGCCGACGACCTTCTGCACCTCGGGCTCGGTGACCCAGCAGCCCTGGATGCGCTGCGGCACGTTCGAGTTCGCGCCGAGCAACAACATGTCGCCCTTGCCGACCAGCCGTTCCGCACCAGGCTGGTCGAGGATGACGCGGCTGTCAGCCAGCGACGACACGGCGAAGGCCATCCGCGACGGGATGTTGGCCTTGATGACACCGGTGATGACGTTCACCGACGGACGCTGCGTGGCGATGACGAGGTGGATACCGACGGCGCGGGCCATCTGGGCCAGGCGGGTGATGGACTCTTCGACGTCACGGGCAGCGACCATCATCAGGTCGTTGAGCTCGTCGACCACGACGACGATGAACGGCATGCGCTCGTACGTGCGCTCTTCACCAGGCTGGGCGACCAACTGGCCGTTGTCGTAGGCGTCGTTGTAGCCGGTGATGTCGCGGAACCCGCACTCCGACAACAGGTCGTAGCGCAGCTCCATCTCCTTGACCGCCCACGCCAGCGCGTTGGCCGCCTTCTTCGGGTTGGTCACGACCTGGGTGAGCAGGTGCGGCAGACGCTCGTACTGACCCATCTCGACCCGCTTGGGATCGATGAGGATCATGCGCACCTGGTCGGGCGTGGCGCGCATGAGCAGCGACGTGATGATGCTGTTGATGCAGCTCGACTTTCCGGCACCGGTGGCACCCGCGATGAGCACGTGCGGCATGGTCGCCAGGTTGGCCATGATCGGCCGACCGGCGATGTCCTGGCCGAGCGCGACCTCGAGGGGATGCGACGAGTCGCGGGCCGCCTGGCTCGACAGGATGTCGCCGAGCGCGACGAGGTGGCGGTGTTCGTTCGGCACCTCGATACCGATCGCCGAACGACCCGGGATCGGGGCGAGGATCCGCACGTCCGGCGTGGCCATCGCGTAGGCGATGTCCTTGTTCAGGCTCGTGACCCTGGCGACCTTCACGCCCGGGGCGAGCTGCAGCTCGTAGCGCGTCACCGTCGGGCCGACGGTCATGCCGATGACCTTGGTCTCGACACCGTGGCTGGCCAGCGCCTGCTCGAGCGCTCGACCGCCCGCGTGCACGGCACGCTCGTCGACGGTCTGGGCGCCGCTGCGGGCCAGCGACGACGGCTTCGGCAGCGTCCACTTCGTCTCGCTCGGCCCCACCATCTCGATGGCGAGCTGCTCACCGTCGTCCACCGGTGCCTCGGGAACCTGGACCTTCGGCGCGGGCGGCTCGTCCTCGACGATCGGCTCGGGTTCAGGTTCGGGCGTGACGAGGTCGATGACCGGTTCGTCACCGATCACCTCCGGCGGCGCAGCATCGGCGAGATCGACGACCGTCTCGCGGTCGTCACGTCGCCGGTCCGACGGCGCCGTCAGCGTGGCGTACCAGTCGCCGACGACGTCGGCGGCGCGCAGGGCCAGGTCCGCGACCATGTCGGCCACCATGCCGAGCGTCAGGTCGAACAGCACGAGCACGCCGAAGAAGGCGAGCAGGAGGCAGACGATCCAGGCGCCCGGCACTGCGACCAAGGACTCGATCGACTCTGCGATCCCGGCGCCCAGCACGCCGCCACCACGGCGGAGCTCGGCCGAGGGCGCATCGAAGGTGGACGGCCCACGGACGAGGTGCGCGAGCCCCAGGCCGGCGACGAACAGACAGGTGGTGCCGACCCCGGTCCGCACGCTGCGCTCCGTCTCTGACGAACGCAGCAGGGTCCACGCCATCCAGGCGAGCACGAAGGGCACGGCGAACCGAAACACGCCGACGCCCAGACCGATACCGTCACGAAGGGCTCGGCCGACGGGACCGGCCCGGTCGGCGAGGATGCCGAGCAGGCTCAGCGCCGCGAGTGCGAACAGGACCAGCGCGACGATGTCGCGGCGCCGATGCCGTAGCAGCGCGGCGGTCGGTGAGGGCTTGCGACTCCGTGCCGGCCGCCTCGACGCCGTCGTCCGGCGCGCCGGTGTCCTGCTCGTACTGCGCCGTGCCGGGGCTCGACGGGTCGACGAACTGCTCCGCCGCGCGGACGAGGTCGATCGACGCCGGCTGCTCGAGGACGAACGTGCCGGCGCACGACGCTTCGTGGTGGAGGATCGACGCGTGGTGGCCACGCCGAACCACGGTACCGAAACGATGGGACGCCGTGGCCCCGGCAGTGCAACCGCCTGACGTGAGCTTGCGGCTCAGCGGGCGATCTGCACCACCGCGACGATCGGCGGACGCCGCCGTGTCCGGTCGGACACGAATCGACCGGTCGTGCGCTTCATCGCCCGCTCGATCGTCTTCTCGCTGACCTTCTTGTCGCCCAATGCGGCGCCGACGGCCTTGGCGAGTTCCGTCTCGAGCGGCGGCAGCAGGGTCGCCAGCTCCTCGTCGGTGGCCCAGCCCCGCGACGAGACCGTGGGCAGCGCGACCATCTGTCGGAAGTCGGCGTCGACGGTCACGACCGCCGTGACGAGGCCCTCGCTCATCTTGCGCCGTTCATCGAGCACGTCCTCGTCCAGCTCGGCTCCCCGTCCGTGTACGTAGCGGTAACGGTGAGGGATTCGACGAGCGAGGCGGACACCGTCGTCGTCGAGCACGATCTGGGCACCGCCCGACGGCACGATCGCCCGGTCGGCCGGGAGGCCCTCTTCGACGGCGAGTTCTGCGTGCCGCTCGAGCATCCGCAGCTCGCCCTCGATGGGCACGAACCACTCGGGCTTCACCACGCCGTGGAACTCGCGCAGCTCGTCACGGCGGGCGTGTCCGGACGTGTGCACCTGCACCTGCCCGGAGTGCACCACCTCGGCGCCTCGGGCCACCAGGGCGTTCACGACCGCGAACACCGACCGCTCGTTGCCGGGGATCGGATGTGAACTCAGCAGCACGACGTCGCCGGCACCGACGCTCAGGTCCTGCGAGTCGCCGCGCGCCAACAACGCGAGCGCCGCCATCGGCTCCCCCTGGGAGCCCGTGCAGAGCACGCACACGTCATCGTCGTCGTAGTCGTCGACGTTCTCGATGGAGTCGATGGAGCGTTCGGGGATGGTGAGCATCCCGAGCTCGCGTGCGATGCGCATGTAGTTCAGCATCGAACGACCCATCGGGAACAGCGTGCGTCCCTCGGCGATGGCGATGTCGGCGATCTGCTGCACCCGGTGCACATGACTGGCGAAACACGAGGCGATCACTCGACGGCCACGCCACTGCGGGAACAGCTCTCGCAGGTTGGCGCCGATCTCGGTCTCGCTGGCCGACGAGCCCGGCAGGTCGGCGTTGGTGCTGTCGGCCATGAGCACTCGGATGCCGTCGCCCTCGGACAGCTCCCGCAACCGGTCGAGGTCCGTCAGGCGGCCGTCGACAGGGGCGGGATCCAGCTTGAAGTCGCCGGTGTGCACGATCGTGCCCTGCGGCGAGTGCACGACGATGCAGTTCGAGCCCGGCACGGAATGGGTGATCGGCAGGAACTCGACGCGGAACGGGCCGATCGACACGGTGTCGCCGTCCGGCACCGAGTGCAGCCAGGTCCGTTCGTCGAGGCGGGCCTCACCGACCTTGTGACCGGCGATGCCCATGGTGAGCGCCGAGCCGTACAACTCGGCCTCGAACTCACGCAGGAAGTGGGGCACACCGCCCACGTGGTCCTCGTGGGCATGGGTGATGATCAGCCCGTCGATCGAGTCGGCGTGCTCACGCAGATAGCGATCATCGGGGAGGATGACGTCGACGCCGGGCATCGACGAGTCCGGAAACATGAGCCCGTAGTCGATGACGATGACGCGGCCCTCACACTCGATCGCCGTCGAGTTGCGTCCGACTTCTCCGACCCCACCCAGATGAGTGATCGTGACCGGCGACGGCACCTCAGCGGCCAGCCACGAGGGCGGCGTGGATCTCTCGGGCACGGTCCTCGAGACCAGGTGGCGTCGGCCCCATCGGCAGTCGAGGTTCGCCCACCGGGAGGCCGAGCGTCCGGAGCATGGCCTTCGTCGGCACCGGGTTCGGGGCGAGGTCGCCCGTCTCGAAGTCGTAGCTGTCGAGCATGGCGGTGTTCCAACGTCGGGCTTCGGCCAGGTCGCCTCGCTCGGCGGCGTCGAACATGGCGTTCATCTCGGGTGCTGTCCAGTGTGCACACACGCTGATCACACCGCACGCGCCCACCGCGATCAGTGGCAGCGTCAACGAGTCATCACCGCTGTAGACGTCGATGCCATTCGTGGCCGCGATGACCTTCGCGGTCTCGTCGGGGCTGCCGGCAGCGTCCTTCAGTGCGACGACGGTCGGCAGCTCGTCGAACATCGAGATCAGCGTGGCGTTCTCGATCTTGCGGCCGGTGCGTCCGGGAATGTCATAGACGATGATCGGCAGATCGGTCGCTGCAGCGACGGCCTCGAAGTGAGCGCGGATGCCGGCCTGGGATGGCCGGTTGTAATACGGCGTCACGACGAGCAGGCCGTCGGCGCCGCACTCTGCCGCCATCTTCGTCTGGGCAACGGAGTGCCGGGTGTCGTTCGTGGTGGGGCCGATCACGACGGGCACGGTGACGGCTTCGCAGACCGCACGCCACAGCTCCCAGTCCTCCTCGTCGGTCAGCGTCGGCGACTCACCGGTCGTCCCGGTGATGACGAGGCCGTCACAGCCCTGGTCGATCAACCACTTCGCGAGCGCGACGCCGGCGTCGACGTCGAGATCTCCGTTGTCGTCGAACGGTGTGACCATGGCCGGGACGACCCGACCGAAACGAGCACTCACGTGGATCCTTCCGAGGCACGGTCGATACCGAGGCTGGCGAGGAGGTCCTCGTGCAGCTCGAACCACACGGTGTGGTAGCTCGGCATGATCGGCTTGGTGAAGTAGTCGAGATCGCCGCCGAGGAGCAGGTCGAGTGCCTGACCGAAGCGGGGACCGTAGCTGCCGAAGCGGTCGAGCGCACCGGCGAGACCGGCGAGCACCGGCCGAAGCTGTCCATCGAGGTCGACGAGCCGAGCGATGACACCCTGGTCGTAGTCCTCGTCGGTGTGGTCGTTCAGCGTCTGGGGATCGCTGCCCTCGATGACCTGCCAGTCGGAGCTGAAGCATCACACCGTTCAATGAGAGGAACGACTGGTAACCCGCGGTCACCTGGTCACGCACGCCGGCGGCATCGATCTGCGCCGCCAGCAGCCGTTCGCCTTCGGGACGGCCGGTCGCCGGGTCGAGCAGGTAGACCGATCGCGCCTCGTTGAACCGCACCAGGCCGTCGGCGACCGCACCGTCGAGCGCGGCCGCGATCACGTCGGTCGGCGCCCCGACCACCTCGGCCACCGCGTCAGCAGCCGCGAAGCCCTTCAGTCGGAGGCCCAGCAGCGCGAGCAGTCGACCGTCGTCCGTCTCTCCCATGGGTGCACACGGTAGTAGGGCGACGACGGTCGACCTGCGCTGATTCTCAGCTGTCTTTCGCTCAGCTGTTCTCGAGCTCGCGGGTGAGTGCGAAGGAGTCGACCTCTTCGGCGGTGTCGACCCAGTTCTCGTACTGGATGACGCCGATCTCGGTGAACTTCTCGCGCAGCCAACCCTCGCCGGCGTCGAGCAGG
>JAHDHM010000113.1 GCA_020631315.1 Acidimicrobiales bacterium | reverse complement strand
CGACACCGCCGCGGTCGGTGACTCGATCTTCAGCACCTACCTGGTGCCGTTCGAGGCGGCATCGGTGCTCCTACTCGCCGCCCTCATCGGTGCGATCGTCCTCGCGAGGAGGGACTGACCAATGCTGATCAACCAGTTCCTGCTCCTCGGGGCATTCCTGTTCTGCACCGGCGTCTACGGTGTCCTGGCTCGCCGCAACGCCGTCATGGTGCTGATGTCGATCGAGCTGATGCTCAACGCCGTCAACATCAACCTCCTGACGTTCGGCTACCTGCATGACTCGGTCAGCGGTCAGGTCTTCGCCCTGTTCGTCATCGCCGTCGCCGCCGCCGAGGTGGGTGTCGGTCTGGCCATCGTGCTGCTCATCTATCGCAACCGCTCCAACATCGACGTCGAAGAACTCGACCTGATGAAGGGCTGAGGACGGGATGCTCGAAAACGCCTATCTCATCCCGCTGCTCCCGGCGGTCTCGTTCCTGGTCATCTTGTTCTTCGGCAAGAAGATGCAGGGCGGCAAGGCCGTGCACTGGGTCGGCATCGCAGCCGTCAGCGCCGCCTGGGTGCTGTCGCTCGTCATCGGCGCGCAGTGGATCGACCGCGTCGACACCCAGACCGCCGAAGCCAAGGCCGAGGCCAAGGAGAAGGCCGACGAGGAGCACTCCGACGACGAGGCGACCGACGAGGGCCTCGCACCCGTCGTGATCGGCCCGGTCGCCGGTACCACCGATTCCGCAGTCCTGGGGTCGACCGATCTGGGTGCTGAGGCCGGCAAGACCGCCACCGGCGCCAAGCCGGTCATCACCGAGATCACCTGGCTGACCAACGGTGGAACGGAGCACAAGGTCGGCACCTACGTCGACGGACTCTCGGCGTTGATGCTCGTGATCGTCACGTCGATCTCGCTGCTCGTCCACATCTTCTCGACCGAGTACGTGAAGGGCGACCGCCGCTACACGCACTACTACGCGTTCCTGAGCCTGTTCACCGCGTCGATGCTGTTCTTCGTGCTCTCGTCGAGCACGTTGCAGATGATCGTCGGCTGGGAGCTCGTCGGCGTCTGTTCGTTCGGCCTCATCGGCCATTGGTGGGAGGACGGCAACAACACCAATGCCGCCCTCAAGGCCTTCCTCACGAACCGCGTCGGTGACATCGGCCTGCTCGTGGGCATGATCATCCTGTTCATCGAGTTCGACACGTTCTCGATCGACTACATCGTCAACCACGTGCCCGACGTCAGCCACCTCGTCGCCCTGATGGCGTCGATCTCGCTGATCAGCGCCGTGATGTCGAAGTCGGGTCAGTTCCCGCTCCACACCTGGTTGCCGGACGCCATGGCCGGCCCGACCCCCGTGTCGGCCCTCATCCACGCCGCGACCATGGTCGTCGCCGGCGTCTACATGGTCGCCCGTCTCTACCCGGTGTTCTACGAGGGCTTCTCGATCGGCACCTCGGCCATCAACCTGCTCGCCTTCATCGGTGGCTTCACCGCCCTGATGGCCGCCGCCTTGGCCTTCGTCCAGTGGGACATCAAGAAGGTGCTGGCCTACTCGACGGTGTCGCAGCTCGGCTACATGGTCATGGCGCTCGGTGTCGGTGCGTGGACCGCTGCGGTGTTCCACCTCTTCACCCACGCCCTGTTCAAGGCCTGCCTGTTCCTCGGCGCCGGTTCGGTGAGCCACTCGGCGGGGCACACGTTCGACATGCGTCAGTTCGGCGGCTTGAAGAAGTTCATGCCGGTGACGTTCTGGACGTTCGTGATCTCATCGCTCGCACTCGCCGGGATCTTCCCGTTCGCCGGCTTCTGGTCGAAGGACGAGATCCTGCTCGGTGCCTGGGCGGGTCAGGGCGATCGCTACATCCTGATGCTCGTCTTCGGCTGCCTCGTCGCCATGATGACGGCGGCTTACATGACTCGGGTCATCTACTACACCTTCTTCGGTGAGTTCCGTGGCGACACTCACGGCCACGGCGATCCGCACGAGTCGCCCCGCGTGATGGCGGTTCCGCTGATCATCCTCGCCGTGGGCGCCGTCGTCGCTGGTGCGTTCAACCTGCCGTCACCGGTCGTCGAGATCTTCGGCGCCGACGGCTTTGCGCACCAGGTCCAGGACTACGTGGAGCCCCTCTACGTGTCGGGCCTCGTGAAGCACCCCAGCCCGAGTCTGATCCTGGCCCTCATCGGCCTCGGTCTGGCCATGGCCGGTATCGCCATCACCTACGCGTGGTTCTTCCTCGGCAAGGGCCCTCACGGCATCAGCCAGCGCAACGCGCTGCTCGGCCGTGGTCGTGCGCTGCTCGAGAACAAGTACTACCTCGACTGGCTCTACAACGACGTCATCGTGGCGAGCATCAAGTGGCCCATCGCCAAGGCGGCCGTGTGGGTCAACCAGAACGTTCTCGACAAGGTCGTGAACACGGCGGGCGAGAGCGCCCGCGACGGCGGCAGGTTCGTCTACCGCTACATCGACCAGGCCGTCGTCGACGGCACGGTCAACGCAGCCGGATCGGGCGCCAACGCGTCCGGCGAGGGTCTGCGTGTCATCCAGTCCGGAAAGGTCCAGAACTACGGCGCGCTCCTCTTCGGCGCTGCTGCGGTCCTGGCCATCATCTTCGTGATCGTCATCTAGGGAGAACTGCTCGATGGAAGCAACAGGATTGGACGCTTGGCTCTTGAGCCTCGCGGTGTTCCTTCCCCTCGTTGGAGTACTGGTCATGATGACCATCCCCAAGGAGCAGGAGGAGACCCACAAGCTGGTCGCCCTCGGATCGTCCCTCGCCGCTTTGGCCGCGGGCATCTGGATCCTCGCCCGGTTCGACTTCGACAACTCGTCCGAGCTGCAGTTCCTCGTGGACAACAGCTGGATCGACGTCATCAACAGCCGCTACATCGTCGGCCTCGACGGCCTGTCGTTGCCGCTGCTGATCCTCTCGCTGGTCGTGGTGCCGCTGTGCATCATCTACAGCTGGGACCACATCCCCGAGCCCGGGAACGCCAAGGTGTTCCTCATGCTCATCCTCGTCCTCGCGACGGGCATGAACGGCACCTTCGTGTCGCAGGACCTGATCCTGTTCTTCGTGTTCTTCGAGGTCGTCCTGCTGCCGATGTACTTTCTCATCGGCGTCTGGGGTGGTCCGGACCGCAAGTACGCGTCCCTGAAGTTCTTCCTGTACACGCTCTTCGGCTCGGCGCTGATGATCATCAGCTTCATCGCGGTGTTCATCCTCTCGGGCGAACACCTCGGTACGTCGACGTTCGACATGCGTGCCCTGAGCGCGTGGGCGGGCGAGGGCCTCAGCCTCACCACCGCGGTGGTCATCTTCGGCGGAATGTTCATGGGCTTCGGCATCAAGGTGCCGATGTTCCCGTTCCACACCTGGCTGCCCGACGCCCACACCCAGGCGCCGACCGTCGGCTCGGTCATCCTGGCCGCCGTGCTCCTCAAGCTCGGCACCTACGGCTTCGTGCGGATCGCCATTCCGATCCTCCCCGAGGCGGCAATGGAGTGGGCCCCGTGGATCGGTCTGCTGGCCGTCATCGGCATCATCTACGGCGCCCTCGGCTGCCTCGCCCAGACCGACATGAAGCGACTGATCGCCTTCTCGTCGGTCGCCCACATGGGCTACGTGATGCTCGGCATCGCCACCCTGACCGACTTCGGCATCAACGCTGCCGTCTTCGGCATGGTCGCCCACGGCCTCATCACCGGCATGCTCTTCTTCGTCGCCGGTTCGGTGAAGGAGCGCTACCACACGCTCGAGATCGCTCGCCTGGGTGGTCTGCTCAAGTCGGCCCCGCGCATGGGCTGGATCCTCGGCTTCGCCACCATGGCATCGCTCGGCCTGCCCGGTCTCGCCGGCTTCTGGGGTGAGTTCCCGGCGATCCTCGCCGCCTACCAGCCGGCCGAGGGTCTGAACGAGGTCGTGTTCCGGGTCTACATGGTCATCGCCGCCATCGGCACCGTGCTCGCCGCCGGTTACCTCCTGTGGCTCTACCAGCGCACGTCGTTCGGTGAGCCGACCGAGGAGTTCGCCGACGAGGAGATCGCCGACGTCGGCCGCTTCGAGTGGATCGCATGGTCACCGTTCCTGCTGGCCATCGTCGTGTTCGGCGTCTACCCGAACCTGCTCTTCTCGGTGACCGACGACACCGTCGGCCAACTTCTCAGCGCCCTCGGAGGCTGATCCATGGATCTCGCGCTCCTCGCATTCGAACGTCCGGCGATCGACTGGCACGCCGTCGCACCGGAGCTGGTGCTCCTGGCGCTCGGCAGCCTGGTCACGCTCGTCGACATCGTGTCGAACGAGCGAGCCAGCCGTCTGATGCCGGCGCTCACGTCGTTCGCACTGCTGTTCACGATGGTGCCGGTGCTGACGCTCGCCGTCGACGGTACCGACCGGACCATGTTCGACGGTGCCTTCGTCGTCGACGACATGGCGCTGACGCTGAAGGCCCTGTTCCTGCTCGCCGGCTTCATCGTGGTGCTGTTGTCGGTCGACTACATCCGCGATGGCGACTACTACGAGAACGAGTACTACTCGCTCCTGCTGTCGTCGATCCTCGGCATGGTGCTGATCGCCTCGTCGCGTGATCTGATCACCATGTTCGTGGCCCTCGAGCTGCTGTCGATCCCGGCGTACATGCTGGCGGCGTGGCGCAAGGGCGGCTCGACCTCGAACGAGGCCGGCGTCAAGTACTACCTGATGGGCGTGTTCGCGTCCGCGGTGATGCTCTACGGCATGTCGCTCATCTTCGGCCTGTCGGGTTCCACACAGTTCGACGAGATCGCTCGCTCGCTCGAGGGTGAGAACCCTTCCGCGATGATGATCCTCGGCATCTTGTTCGTGCTGATCGGCTTCGGGTTCAAGGTCTCCGCCGTGCCGTTCCACACCTGGGCGCCGGACACCTACGAGGGCTCGCCGACGCCCGTCACCGCCTTCCTCGCCGTGGCGTCGAAGGCTGCCGGTTTCGTTGCGCTCCTCCAGCTCGTCTTCGTCGCCTTCGCCGCTCGCGACGACGTGGTCGAGCCCTTCTTCTGGATCATGGCCGCACTGACCATGACCATCGGCAACCTGCTGGCGCTGCGTCAGACGAACATCGTCCGCATGCTGGCCTACTCGGGTGTCGCACAGGGTGGCTTCATCCTCGCCCCCTTCGCCGTCGCCGGCGATGCGACCGACGAGGCCATCCTCGCGGTCGTCACGTACCTCATCATCTACGCCTTCATGAACCTCGGCGCCTTCGCCGTGGTGCTGGCCGTGGCGAAGAAGACCCGCAGCGGCGAGATCAGCTCCTACGCCGGGCTGTTCTCCTACTCGCCCGGCCTTGCGGTCGCGATGACGATCTTCCTGGCTGCTCTTGCCGGAATTCCGCCCGCTGGTGGTTGGTTCGCCAAGTTCGCCGTCTTCGCCGCACTGGTCGAGGCCAACTCGGTCCAGGGAACGATCCTGGCGGTCGTGGTGGCGATCAACGCCGTCATCGCTTTCGGCTACTACGGCCGAGTCCTGCGAGAGATGTGGATGAACGACGCCGATGCTCTCGACGCCCAGCCGTCGCAGGTCAGCGGGACGATCGGGCTCGCCATCGGCATGACCGTCGTGGCCACGATGGTGTTCGGCGTGCTGCCGCAGGCAGCAGCCCGCTTCGGCGACATCTCCAGCTCGCTCGCACTCTGAGCGGATCCGGAGGCCGCCAGTGGGCCTGATCCGGTTCGATCAATTCCAGCACGACCGCCTCTACGGTCCTGATGGCTTCTACACCACCGGCGGCGCTGCGGGCGCCGCCGGTGACTTCTTGACCGCGCCTGAGCTGGGTGATGAGTTCGCCCGAGCCCTGGCCGTCGAACTCGATCGTCGCTGGTTCGCCCTCGGTCGTCCGGATCCCTTCGTCGTGGTCGAAGGCGGTGCTGGCGTCGGCACCCTCGCGTCAGGTGTCCTGCGGCACGCCGGCGACTGCCGAGCTGCGCTGCGCTGGGTCATGGTCGAGATCTCCGCTGCCCAACGCGAGGCAGCTGTGCGTCGTCTTGCCGACGATCTCGAACTCGGCAGCACCGACGAACTGCCGGCCGTGGCGATCGCCGACCTCCGAGTCGAGCGCTTTCACACCGAGGTGCACGTCGTCGTGGCGAACGAGCTGCTCGACAACCTGCCGGTGCGCATCGTCCGCCGTAGCGACACGGGTGTCGAGGAGCTGTACGTCGAGCTCGGTCCGCAGCGGGCGGTCGAGCATTGGCAGCCAGCCGACGACGGCGCGGCGGCGCGGGCAGCGGCATTCGGGACCGGCGTCCCAGAGGGACTCGAGTTCCCGCTCGCCGACCAGATGCTGTTGTGGACGCATCGTGCCCGACAGCTCGTGACCGACGGCGGGGCGGTGATGCTCTTCGACTACGGCGCGTCCACCGCCGAGCTGGCATGCCGCCCGGATCGCGGGTGGCTGCGGACCTACGACCGCCATCGGCGAGCCGGCTCCCCACTGGATCTCGGCCGGCCTGTGGACATCACCTCGGACGTGCCCTTCGACCAGTTGGGCGGACAGCCGACCGTCGATCGCATGAGGGAATGGATCACAAGCCGCCGTCCGGCTGCGGCCGCTGCGACCGATCCGGCGACGCGTGCGCTGCTCGATCCCGCGGGCGTCGGTGGGTTCAGCGTGTTGACGTGGTGACAATCCCGTCGAGCCATCGGACCGTCTCGTCGACGTCAAGTTCGACGGCCAGATACCGACCCTGGCCCAGGCTGCAGCCCAGCTCGGCGACGAGCTCTGCGGTCGCGTCGTCAGCGACGCCTTCGGCGACGACCGCGACACCGAGCTCGGCGGCGAGACTCGCAACGGACGCGACGATCGAGCGCGCGACGGCGTTGCTGGGTAGGTCGCGAATGAAGGTCGCATCGAGCTTGAGCAGGTCGATCGGAAGGCGTGGGAGGTAGGCCAGCGCGGAGTAGCCGGTGCCGAAGTCGTCGAGTGCCACGACGACCCCTCGATCACGCAGGCCGGCCAGGATCCGTTCGGCGCGATCGAGGTCGGGCACCACGGTCTGTTCGGTCAGTTCGATGGCGAGCGAGCCGGTGTCGAGGCCGACCGCCTCCCGTGCCTGCACGAGCTGCTCGCCGAGGTCGTCGGTGAGGTCCGCGCCGGTGATGTTGAGCAACACGGGACCTTCGAACCCCGTCGCCACGCGGATACGGGCCAGAGCTCGGGCCGCGTGCTCCATGACGACGCGGTCGAGTCGACCGATCAGCCCTGAGTCGATCATGACGTCCAGGAACGCATCGGGCCGCAGGAGACCGCGCTCGGGGTGATCCCATCGAACGAGCGCCTCGAGGGCTGTGGGCCGACCCGACGCGAGGTCGATCACCGGCTGGTAGTGCACCACGAACTGGTCGTCATCGAGTGCCCGCTCGAGCTCGATACGGATCGAATGCAGCTCGACGACTCGATCTCGAACCTCCGACGTGAACGAGAAGGAGCGGTCGCGGCCGTTGCGCTTGGCCTCGTACATCGCCGCGTCAGCGTCACGCACGACCGCCATCGCCGTGTCGACGAGGTCGTCGACACGGCGGATTCCGACGCTGATCGTGGGTTGGGCCACGCCGACACCGAGATCGACCTCAGCTCGCGCGAGGCGACTCATCGCCCGTGCGACATCGGCAGCATCGGCCGGTTGTCCGACGATCGCGACGAACTCGTCGCCGCCGAAGCGGCCCAACACGACGTCGTCGGACGCGACGCTCTGCCAACGCTCCGCCAGCTCGACGAGCAGCGCGTCGCCTGCCGAGTGACCGAGACTGTCGTTCGTCTCCTTGAAGTGATCGACGTCGATGAACAGGACTGCGCCGACGTCACCCGACCGGAGCCGTGCCTCCAATGTGCGCAGCAGGCCCTCTCGGTTCACCAGACCCGTGAGGCTGTCGTGCGTCGCGCGGTGCTCGAGCACGGCCTCAGCCGTCCGCCGTTCCCGGATCTCGTGCGCGAGCTCTGCCTGATTCTGTTCGAGCTTCGCCATCCGCTGCTGTCGCCGAGCGTTGTTCCGGGCGACGCCGGCGAGCAGCACCGCGAGCATCAGGAGGATCGCCCCGACCATCCACGGGACCGAGGCTTCCGCCGACGTCAGCAGGTCGCCCTGTGCGGTCGCGGTCACCAACAGCGCTCCGGCTGTGAGGGGGATCTCCACGGATCGAACGTGGGTGGCATCGGTTCCGACGGTGCCGACCCGGAAGACATCACCGACTTCCTCGTCGATGACCAACTGGAATTCGAGCGTCACGTCGAAGCTCGGCGAGTCCGCGAGCATCGTCATCATCGACAGCGGCAGTGTGATCTCTGAGTAGATGGTTCGGCCGTTCGCCGGTGCGGTCACCATGACGCCCAAGGCGACCATCGAGTACTCGTCGCGTCCGTCAGGATCGACGAACAGCGAACTCCGGATGGAGCCGTCCAATCCGCCGAAGTCGACCGGGAACTCGTCGACGCCTGGCCTGTGTTCGAGGAGTTGTGGTGGGGCGAGCCCGATGTAGATCAACGAGCCGTCGCGTTCGCGGACTGCGGCATTGCTCACGAAAGGGTTCCGTTGAATGGCAGGACCGACTGCCGTCTCGAGCTGCTCGAGATCGACGTCGTCTCGGGCCAGCATCGGCAAGAGCCGCAGGAACACCTTCTCCGACGGCGCGATGGTCGCACCGACCGCAACCGCGGTGTCGTCGAGCATCTCGTCGAGCATCGCCTCGGCCCTGCTCTCCATGAGCTGTCGAACCCCGACGAACGCACCAACCGCGACCAGCAGACCAAGGGCGAGCACGATGACGTGCAGCTGGCCGAAGCGACGCACGATCCCGACACTCGTCGTGGCGAGTGGTCAGCCTTTCACGACTGAGTACGCGCTCAGCGTGCGATCCCGGGCGATCGAGTGATCCACCATCGGCTCTGGATAGTCGAGGCCGAGGGTCACACCTGCGCTGAGGAGGTCCAGCGGTGCGGACTCCCATGGGGCATGAATCGCGCGGTCGCCGAGGCCGGCGAGCTCGGGGACCCAGCGCCGGATGTACTCACCCTTGGGATCGAACTTCTTCGACTGACTGACCGGATTGAAGATCCGGAAGTACGGCGCCGCATCGGGACCTGTGCCGGCAACCCATTGCCAGTTGCCGACGTTCTGCGGCACGTCGGAGTCGACGAGGACCTTCCGGAAGTGTCGTTCGCCCCGGCGCCAGTCGATCAGCAGGTCCTTCACCAGGAACGACGCCGTGATCATCCGAACCCGGTTGTGCATCCACCCGGTCTGCGCGAGCTGGCGCATGCCGGCGTCGACGATCGGGTAACCGGTTCGGCCTTCCACCCACGCCTGGAAACCGTCGTCGTCATCGAGCCAGGTGATGCGCTCGTACTCCGGCCGAAGCGAGCGGCGTTCGAACGACGGGGTCTCCAACAGCGTGTGCGCGTACCAGTCTC
>JAHDHM010000112.1:8736-9490 GCA_020631315.1 Acidimicrobiales bacterium | reverse complement strand
TGCCGCCGCACTCGGCTCCGAGGCGTCGTCCATCACGACCGACGACCCCGCCATCGATCTCTCTCGCTGAGGGCCCGAACGTCGCGGGTGAGCCCGTGGCGCGGCCCGCGGACCGGCGCTCCCGTGGGTGCCCGGCGCGGCGCTCAGCCCTGGAACGGCATCCGCTCGACGAGCTGCTCGACCAGTTCACGGGTCCGTTCCGGCGGCAGGCGCGGACTGGAACCACCGTGGCCCGCGAAGATCTGCTCGAAGCGGTGCTCGGCGCCCAGACGCGACAGCGACTCGATCTGGGTCTCCCATGAGAACCAGCACGCGTCGGCGAAGGCGTAGAAGCACTCGTCGGAGTGCGACCAGGCCATCGAATCGCCGGTGAACAGCCAGGTCTCGTCCACCAGGTAGGCGACGCTGCCCTCGGTGTGACCGGGAAGGGGGATCGCCACGACGCCGGGTGCCACCTCGATCGGCTCGACGCCCTCGAGGGTGCGCGACGCGAACGGCGCAGCGGTCGCATCCGCAGCGTGGATCACCACCTCCGCCCCGAACTTCTCGGCGTACTTCTCCGCATCGGCCACGTCGTCGCGGTGGGTCAGGAGGATCGTGTGGATGCCGCCCATCTCCTCGAACGGGCCGTTCAGCTTGATCCGGACTTCGCCTCGGCCTATGTGGGCCTGGGCCAGATGTACCTGGCCAGCGACAGGCAGCCGGACGCCCTGGCCGCCTTCCAGAAGGCGGAAGCGCTGGGCCGCACCCAGCC
>JAHDHM010000112.1:0-8726 GCA_020631315.1 Acidimicrobiales bacterium | reverse complement strand
AGGTCGAGCGGGGTGAGTCGATCAACAGGTTGCCGCCGGGGCGCTGGAGGAAGAACGAGTGGGCGCCGAATGACGCCTTGTCGTTGTGCCCGCAGAGGAAGATGCCGTCGCCGAGGGGATGGGGGAACGGGTCGCGCTTGGCGGTCCGCGTCTCGGTGCCGATCGACCGGGTCGGGCACAGCTCGCGGGCCAGCCAGGCTCGGTCGATTTCGTCGTCGGACTCGGGTTGGCGGTCGAAGACGAACTTCGAGCCGCTCTGCACGATCAGCCCGTGGGCGACGCTCGCCGACGCGCCGCATCCGATGCAGCGCTCATCGATGAACCACTCGCCGTCCGCGCCGTCGGGATTTCGTTCATCGATGCGAGCCATGCTCGATCCTGCCAGGCCGGCGTTGGGGCCGTCGCCCGTTCCGCGGTTCCGTTCGCTCCCCGGACGAGTTGACGGCACGCCGGTGCGGGATCGGCGCCGTCGCGGATGCCGCCGACGCCGACCTCACCGATCAGATCGCCCGCTCGCGGCCTTCCCAGTAGGGGTCGCGGAGCTTGCGCTTGTAGAGCTTGCCGCTCGGGTCGCGGGGCATCTCATCGATCACGTCGATCGACTTGGGGCGCTTGAACTTGGCGATCCGCTCCTCACAGAACGCCTCGATCTGGGCGACGGCGTCGTCCGGCGCGTCCGGCGTGAGCTGCACCACGGCCTTGACCTCTTCGCCCCAGTCGTCGTGGGGGATCCCGAAGGCGGCGACGTCGTCGACGAAGGGGGCGTTGTACATCTCGGCCTCGATCTCGGCCGGGTAGATGTTGGCGCCGCCCGAGATGATCGATCTAGCGGTCAGGAACAGGTAGCCGTCGGCGTCGATGAGGCCCCAGTCGCCCACGGTGAAGAAGCCGTCGGAGTCCTGGTTGGCGCTGGTCTTCTCGTCGTCGTCCTTGTACTTGAACACCGCGGCGCCCATCGTCATCCAGATGGTGCCCTCGGTGTCGGCCGGCAACACGTTGCCGTCGTCGTCACGGATCTGGACGTCGAAGCTCGGCCACGGAGTGCCCACCGATCCGGGCTTGTCGAGCCATTCCTTCGCCGTGATGATCGTGCCGCCGCCCTCGGTCGCGCCGTAGTACTCCCAGATGGCGTCGCCCCACCACTCGATCATCGCCCGCTTGATGTCGGGCGGGCAGGGGGCGGCGGCGTGCACCATCGCCTGGAGCGAACTCACGTCGTAGTTGCCGCGCTCGGCCTCGGGCACGGCCTGGAGGATCCGGTGGAGCTGGGTGGGCACCATGTGCGACCAGGTGACCTTGTGCTGGTCGATCAGCTCCATCTGGCGCTTGGCGTCCCACTTCTTCACGAGGATCACCGGGTGGCCCATGTGCAGGGCCGAGCCCGCCCACATCAGCACAGCGGTGTGGTAGAGCGGCGAGCCGCAGTAGTGGACGCCGCCCGCGTGGGGCGCCACGCCGAACATGCCCTGGAACCCGGTGTAGAGGGCGAACATGTCGTCGGGGTCGATCTCGACGAGGTCGCGCTTCACACCCTTCGGGCGCCCGGTCGTGCCGGAGGTGTAGTGCATGGTCATGCCAGCGGTGCGGCCGTCCGGGGCGTCGGTGGACTGGCCGTCGCCCAGCTCCGCGTAGTCGCGGAAACCGTCGACGCCGCCGCCGATGGCGAAGTAGCCGTTCTCGATGACGCCGGTGATCTCGGCCTTGGCCTTGACGCCCACCTCGGCGAGTTCGCCGTGGGTGATGAAGACCTTCGCGTCGGAGTCGTTGACGATGTACGCGACCTCGTTGCCGGTGAGGTGCCAGTTGATGGGCGTGCAGTAGATGCCGATCTGGAGGCACCCCATCACGATCTCGAAGAACTCGGTGCAGTTGGGCAGACACACCGCGACGGTGTCGCCCACCCCGAGACCGAGGTCTCGCAGCCCGTGGGAGATCTGGTTCACCTTCGCGAGCAGCTCACCGCGGGTGATGCTCTCGCCGGTCTCGTCGAAGTAGACGGCGGTCTCGTCGGGGTAGAGGGAGGCGATCTTCCAGAAGCCCAGCTCGGTCGGTTCGCTCATCGGTGGTCCTCCGGTTCGGCCCGCTCGCAGATCTGACGGGTCGTCAGATTAGTGGCGGCGCTGTGCGGGCCGCAGGGGTGAGGCGCTCGTTGTCCTAGAAGGGGGGCGCGTGGCTGATCGGCCCCGTGGTTCCGTTGGTCTCCACGTGCGCAACTGACTTGGCGAACTACCGCTCGACAGGAGGACCTGCGATCGAAGTGGTCGCCGGCAATACGAACGCGCGTTCGTGTCTCACGGCGCGGTTACAACTGGGGAGCGGGGATTGCGGGTGAATTCACCACACGTTCCGGGAGGGACTCCATGCAACTTGATGCCGACATGCTGATCCGGGGCTGCGCTGACACGGCGTTCGACTCCGGACTGACGATCCATTCGCAACTCGAACCGATCGCCGGGCCCGGCGCTCCGGTCAAGCCGGCCGTCTACGAGGGCGGCGTTTTCCAAGAGGACCACCGCTACTGGCCCGATACGTCCGTGGCGGAACCGGTCCGAGTGTTTTCGATCGACAACGTGCCGAGCCAGGCCAACCGCCTCGAGGCTTCGCTGCGCACCCATGCGGAGGATCTCGGACTCCCGAGGATCGTGCTCGACCTCAGTGTGATCGACGGCCTTCCGGATCATGCGCCGACATCCATCCCTCACTTCGAGTTTCCGCACCGAAACGCGGATGCCTACCTCCGCGATGCGGAGCACGACGGCGCTGCCTTCACGAAGCACGAGGTGGGTTCAGCGCTGCTCTCTGCGACCAAGACGAACCCCGGTGCACTGTTCGAGTGGTGGCCCCATGCCCTGCTGTTCGGGTTCTGGCAGTCACACCTGGGCAAGAAGGGGCCGCAGACGAAGGTGGCCCGTTCGTGGACGTCTGAGATCCTGGGCTTCGATCCTCCCGAGGAGGCCTCGCCCCGGCTCGGTGTGAAGGGCGATCCGCTGAACCTCTCCGTCGACGAGAAGGTCGTGTTCGACGACAACGACCCTCGTTCGTGGGTGCTGGAGTCCGAGTCGCCGGCTGGCAAGAAGAAGTCAGGCAAGAAGGAGAAGCTGTCCGAGATCGGTCACGGGCAGGTCGTGATCGGCGGGCAGGACAAGCCCGTGCTCGGCGCGGTGAGCTTCCGGGCGGTCGAACAGCGATCGACGGTGTCGTTCGCCGGCCTCCGCAACATCGAAGCCCACGATCCCCAGGCGAGCGCCGCCGGTCGGGCACTGCTCGTCGCGCTCGGGCTGGTGGCTCACGTGGGAGCGTTCGGCCGAGCGTTCAATCTCCGCTCAGGCTGCGACCTGCGTACGGTGTCCTCGACGTGGACGTGGCTGGGCGAAACGGGTGACGAGTCCGTCGATCCGCTCGACTTCGCGAGTGCGGTCGCGTTGTTCCGTGGGTGTGTCGAAGTAGCCGAGTCCGCCGGCCTGCAGGTGGGCTCGGCGTGGGCAACGGAGCCGCTGCGGCTCGTCCCCAACGCGTCGTTGACGAAGGCGATCGAAGCGACGTTCCCGGAGTTCGAGCTGTGATCGCGCTGAAGGTCGAACTGTTGCACCACACGATCAGGGCCAATGGGGGGGCACACACGGGCCAGACCGGCGCGGCTGGAGCAGAGGGCGGAGAGTGGCCGCCGAGCCCCGCGCGAGTCGTCAGTGCGCTGGTGTCAGGTGGCGGTACGTCCGAGTGGAACAGGATCGGTTCTGACGACTCCGAAGTCCGCTGCTTCGAGACAGCGGGCGCGCCGGAGATCTCGGCCGCGGATGAGTCGGAGGTCGTCAGGGCCGACCTCCGCGCCCGCTTCGTGGTCGTAGATGAACGTCACACAAAGGGTGCTGTGCAGAACTACCCGGCGCGAAAGGCCGCAACCACGCGCCCTGGCGTGCGCATCACACCGCGCAACCCGGTGATCGTGTATCGGTGGCCAGAGCTCGATCTGTCCCGCACCGAGGTGGAGGCACTTCGCCGGCGATGTGCACGGGTGGGCTACCTCGGGTGCGCCGACTCGCCGGTCAGGATGTCGGTTGCGGAACATCACGACCAGCCAGAGAGCACCGACTTCTGGCGGCCGGACCGATACGGCGCCACAACGGTCCGGATACCGGAGCCGGGATATGTCGACTCGCTCGATGAGGCGCACAGGGCCTTCCTCGAACACGCGAACCCGCGATGGCACCCGAACGCTCAGCGACTCGAGCCGTACCGGACCCCGTCGGACCCCCAGACCCAGCAACCCGAACTCATCTGGATCAGGTTCGGCAGACCCGTGTCCGGTCGGCGCGTCGTGTTGGTGGCCGACACGCTGCGTCGCGCCGTTCTGCGTCGCTACGAAGACCTGGTCGGACCGGTGCCCCCGGTCCTCCTCGGCCATGGGCTCGAACGCGGACAGCAGCACGCTCGGTTCTGGCCACTGCCCGACGTCGGGTTCCGTCACAGCTCAGGGCGACTGTTCGGTGCCGCCATCTGGCTGCCGCCGGGCACCGACCAAGCCGTGGTCGACGGAACGAAGATGGCGCTGTGGGGCGTGGAGCAGCTGTTCGCCGGCCATCAGTTGGAGGTCGGGGTCCAACTCCACGAAGGTGCTGCCCGCCCCCTCGCCTGCTCACCGCAGCGGTGGGTGACAACCGCGGAGCGGTGGGTCACCGCCTTTCCGGCGGTGCATGAGCGCCACACCCGTGGCACCCCGTCAGATGCAGACGTGGCGCGCTGGTGCACCAACGCCGGCTTGCCGGAGCCAATCGGCGTGCTGGTGTCCCGTGAACCGTTCGTGAAGGGTGCGGCTGCGTTGCGGCCTCACGAGACGGTTCGCAGCGGCAAGCGAGTCCGGCCGTACTCCCACGTGGCGCTGCGTTTCGGCCAGCGGGTCCGGGGGCCGTTCGCGATCGGCGCAGGTCGCTCCTTCGGGCTGGGCCTCATGGTGCCGTTCTCCCAGCGTTCCCGGGAGGGTCGGTCATGAGCGTTCCCGGCTTCGCTGAGTTCTACGAGGCTGTCCACCAGCGGCCACCATTCCCCTGGCAGCAGCGTCTCGCCGAGCAGGTCGCGGACGCCGGCTGGCCATCCCAGATCGGTATTCCCACCGGTCTGGGCAAGACCTCATGCCTGGACATCGGGGTGTGGTCGCTCGCAGCGCAGGCCGAGCGACGCCCCGACGAACGAACCGCGCCCACGAGAATCTGGTACGTGGTCAACCGCCGTCTCCTGGTGGACACGGCGCACGATCACGCGCTCGACCTCGCAGCGCGGCTGCGACACGATGCTACGGGTGAGGGCGATGCGATCCGTGCCGTCAGGGATGCCCTGGCATCGATCGGCGGCGTTGACTGGTCGCACGGCCCACTCCATGTCGCACGGCTGCGCGGTGGGGTCACGGCGTCGCCGCGGCCCCCTGACCCGTCGTGTCCCGCGATCATCCTCGCCACGGTGCCCATGGCCGGTTCGCGACTGCTGTTTCGCGGCTACGGATCGAGTACCGGCATGCGGCCGATCGACGCCGCGCTCGCAGGCACCGACTCCGTGCTGTTGCTGGATGAGGCCCACCTGTCGGAGCCATTCAGCACCGTCGTCACGCAGGCCGCTGCATGCGACCGGGGCCATCCGGAGCTGGTCGCCCCTGGGCCCAGGAGTCGCGTGAACCTCGTTGCGCTCACTGCGACCGGCGATGCGGTCGAGGAGCGCTTTGAGCTCGACGCAGACGACCTCGCGCATCCGGTGGTCCAGCGTCGTCTCAGCGCAAGTAAGCCGGCGCGCGTGGTCGAGGTGTCGAAGTCGAAGCTGGTCAGCACCGTTGCCGAACAGGCGGCGACGCTGGCCGCATCCGCCGCATCCACGGTGGTGTTCCTGAACACTCCTGCCACCGCCTCCGCAGTACACCAGCGGCTCGCCAAGAAGCTGAAGCAGGCCGACGTCGTGTTGGTCACGGGTCGCTTCCGGCCGGTCGATGCCGACGCGATTCGGACGCGGATCCTCGATCCGGACACCGGCGCCCCCGCCGGTCGGTCGCCGTCGGGGGAGGCGAGTGGGCGGCTCGTCGTCGTCGCGACCCAGACCCTCGAGGTGGGCGCCGACCTCGACTTCGACGCCATGGTCAGCGAGGTCGCAGGCGTTCGCTCGCTCACCCAGCGACTGGGACGGTTGAACCGGCTCGGTGAGCGCCCACAGGCGCCCGCCGTCATCGTCGGGCAGACCGACATGGACACTTGGCCGGTGTACGGAGCAGAGCCGGCCGCCGTGCTGCAACGGCTGCGCGCCGCCGGACCAGAGGTGGACCTCTCGCCTTCCCTCGTCGCCTCCACCCTCGGCGAGCCCGATGATGCTCCCGCTCGATCGCCCGAACTCATGCCGAGTCTGTTGCGTGAGTGGGTGAAGACGACGCTGCCGCCGCCCGGCGAGGCACCGGTGGAGCTGTTCTTGAACGGCATCGAGCCCGAAAACGCTCGGGTGGCGGTCTGCTGGCGGTCATGGGCGCCCGATGAAGGCGAACTGATCCCGCGGCTGGCCAGCCATGAACTCGTCGAGGTTCCGATCGGCGAGGTGCGGGTGGCGCTGGGTGAATTGGACAGCGTCCGTCGCCTGGATATGACCGGCGCCGCGGTCACGAGCGTCCCCGTCGAGTCGGTGCGGCCTGGCGACACGCTCGTGCTGTCACCGCACGACCGTTGCTACTCAGCCACGACGGGATGGGTCGGCGTCCACGACTCTGGCTTCGACCCCGTCATCGACGTGTCATTGCAGCACGCGCGTTCGGTCCCACTGCGGTGGGAGGCGTTGGCGCCCCACGGCGTGCCACCCGAGCTGCGCGGACCTCTCATGTTGCTGAACGATGCGAACCCGGGTCCGGGGGTCGGGCCGGTCAGCACCCCAGAACAGGGTGGAGCGGCCGGCGCCGGCGAGGAGTCGAACCAGGCGGCCACCGAGTCGCCGGCCGCGCCGACCGACGGCTGGGAGGAGGAGCTGCGTTCGGTCGAGCGAGAGAGCGCCGTCGTCACGACCGACCCCGATGAAGAACTCCGTGACCTGGCGGTTGCCATCGCGCGTTGTCTGCACGCGTGGGCGCGATCGGCGAAGACAACTGAGCGCGGTGCGCATGGGCTGCCGCCGTGGCTTGGGCTGGCCGATCTCGTCTCGCCAGACGGTCGCGCTCTTCCGGTTGCGCTGCTCGCCACCGGCACCTGGGTACTCAGTGCACCCCGTGTTGGAGCCTCAGACCCCGCAGAGGTGCGCGACGCCGTCGGAGGTCCTGGACATCCGTGCGGACGCCTTCGACGAGCTGTCAGCTGATGTCGGCTCAGCTGACCTGTACGAGCACGTCGCCGCAGTGGGTGAGATCGCTGAGCAGATCGCAGCCGCGGTCGGATGCGATCCGGCCATCAGATCTGCGGTCGCAGCGGCCGGACGCTTCCATGATCTGGGCAAGGCCGACGCCCGCTTCCAGCGATGGTTGGGTGGTGACGCGCAGCGGCCGCTGGCCAAGTCGGAGGTGAGTCGGGCTGCCTGGCAGGAAGGTCGCTCGAGTTCGGGCTGGCCGCGTGGCGGACGTCATGAGGCGCTCAGCGGAGCGCTCGTCGCGAAGTGGTTGGAGGGCAACGACCCCGATTGGGACCCGGACCTGGTCCTGCATCTGGTGCTGTCACATCACGGGCACGCTCGTCCGCTGATCGCCCCCGTCGATGACGAGGGCCGACGGTCGGTTGACGCCGAGTTGGACCACGCGGTTGTGACCGCTGATGCGGATCTGTCGGTTGTCGACTGGGAGCAACCGGAGCGGTTCTGGCGCCTGAACGAGCGATACGGGTTCTGGGGCCTCGCGCTCGCCGAGAGCATCGTCCGTCAGGCCGACCACGTCGCCAGCATGGAGATCGGGGCGGATGCCCGCCGACGCGAGTCGTTGGAGGTGCTGTGATGGGTGAACTTGTCGCGCCCGGTTGGCGATCCGACTGGCTGAACGCATGGCTCGCGGCCGTTGGCGTGGTCAGGCGCTGCGCGAACTTGCGTCTTGCGTGGACCGATGATCCCGTCCCCTCCGCGGTCTTCCGGGGTTGCTCCCCCCTCGACTCCATCATCGAGGCGCTGCCTGCGGCGGAGGAGATCGAGGGCCTCAGCCTCGCACGGCACCATCCCGACCGAGCAGCGGAGCTGCCCAGAAAGGTGTCGGTGAGTGCCTTCGCCGACCGTGCCGATCTCGCTCGCGCCACTCACAGTGGGCACCTCGAGGCGGCTCTGACCGACCTTGTCCGAGAAACGGAGGGCGACCTCCGCCACTCGCCCCTTGACGCAGCGATGCCTCAGGGCATCACCCTGCACCAGCGACTGGTCAGGTGCCGGGAGTCGATCGAAGACGTGCCGAGCGAGGTGACGATGTCGTTGGAAGGCCGGCCTCGACTGGCGGAACACAACGGTCTCGGGTTCGATCCTCGGCGCCTGGTCGGCGCAACTGTCCCGGGTCGCAAGGTGCGCGTCGACTCGGTGGTGGAGACGTTCGCGTTCTTCGGCATCGCGACGTTCCCGATCCGAGGCGACGGAACCACGGACCACACTCGCGGCTGGTCGGGGCGGCCAACGCAACGAGGGTCGTTTCGGTGGCCTACATGGTCCGAAGGCCTCGGCGTCGAAGCGATCGACGCGCTGCTCGACCAGTTCCACCATGCCCTTGCCCGTCAAGACCGTGCCCTTCTTCTGCGCCTCGGAGTCCGCGTCGG
>JAHDHM010000111.1 GCA_020631315.1 Acidimicrobiales bacterium | reverse complement strand
TTCGAGCCCGACCACGAGCGCACCCTCCGACAGCCCGATCTGGCCCGAGATGATCAGCCAGTCACCCGCGCGGGTGAAGGGCGAATAGTGGGCGACGGGCTTCGACATGTGAGCTCCCGAGGTTCGATCGATCAGCGAGTGGTACAGGGAAGTATCGACGGTCGGCCGGCGTGATGCCACGCCGCAGCCGCGACCGCCGACATGACGGCGACGCCACAGGCGACCGGAGGTGCCGACGAAGGTTCGACCTCGACGTCGATCTCCGGCGTGTCGACGCTGCGCAGCACGCCGAACGAACGGACGGTGAGGTCGTGTGCCACACCGTCGTCGTCGACGGCGAGCGACTCTGAGCGGACGAGGCCGAGCGCCTGATGCGCCGCTCCGATCACGTAGGACCGCAGCACGATCTCGTCCAGGGGGTCGCCGGCCTGCACGCGAATGGCGACACGATCGTCGGACACGGAGGCCTCAGCCCACGCGCCGCCGTGCTCGACCCGGACGACACCATCGGAGAGTTCCGAGGTCGCGATCGCGAGCTCCACGGCGAGTGCACCACGGACCTCGCAACTCGTCGGCGGACCGGGCAGGTCAACCTGCTCCACGGACGCCACATCCAGGCCGGCGGCGAGGGTGTCGACGCCGTCGGTTGCGGCGACACGGAGATGCACGGCACCGTTGCCGTCGACACCGATCGCGAGCGGCGGACGCTTCGGAGTGAGCCGGACCACGTCCTCACGATCGAGCACGACCTTCACAGGCCGGCCGTGCTGATCGGCCAGACGCCGAGCCGCCGCACCCAGCCAGGCACCCGTCTTGGGCGCGAAGGCGCCGCCGTTCGCGAGGGGACCGACCGGGTCCTCCCCCGGCACACACCAGGCCACATCGGTCTCGAGGTACGCGGGGTCGACCCAGTTCGTCTGCAGCGTGGTCGCCCAGTCACCGTCGGGCA
Source organism: Acidimicrobiales bacterium (assembly GCA_020631315.1). The sequence goes on along the minus strand of JAHDHM010000111.1, from coordinate 8,776 downwards.
GGGCGACCGGAGGTGTGGGCGCCACGGTGGTCCGACGTCCTTGGACCTTGCCGGCTGCGGCACGCGCCTCTGCGACCGTCGCACCGATCGCCCAGTCGTCACCGTCGGGGATGGCGACCAGGCAGTCGGCGGGGGCCGAGTCGACCGAGAAGCCACCACGGCCGAGGGCCACGTCGGCAGCGACACGCTGGGGAGCACCTCCCTCGAGCGTCGCTCGACGGGCCGCCGCCTCCAGATCTCGACCAGCCGGGGCTCCTGCGCCTGCGGCAACGGCGACAGCCGCCTCGCGAATCGTCTGCCAACCCGTACAGCGGCACATGTGTGCCAGCAGCGCCTTGTCGACCGTCGCCCGGTCAGTGAGGTCGCCACCCTTTGCGACCACGCCCTCGAGGCGACAGACGATGCCGGGCGTGCAGAAGCCGCACTGGCTGCCGCCGGTGGAGAGGAACGCCTCGGTCCAGCGGTCGCGCGTCGCGTCGGGAAGCCCGTCGGCCGTGACGATGCTGCGACCCTTCATCCGGCGTACCGGGGTCACACAGGCGACGCGTGGTGCACCGTCGACGAGGACCGTGCAACAGCCGCACTGGCCCTGCGGCGAGCAGCCGTCCTTCACCGAACTACAGCCGCTCGCACGGAGGACGTCGAGCAGCGTCTGGGAGTCATCAGCGACGTCGACGGTCCGCCCGTCGACTGTGAGCTGCAGCGCCGGAGTCGGTGATGTGGCCCCGGTCGGAGAATTCGGAATGGTCGGATCGTTCATCGGGTTGTCGTCGGGTCCGGTGGGTCGCGCCCCATGAGCGAACGCAGCGGAGCCGTACCGTGCGGAATCGTGTGTCGGAGCTGACCGGATCGACCGGCGCAAGAGTACGTTCCCGCACGGCAGTCGAGAATCGGAGTCGAACGACATGGACCGACGAAACTTCCTGCGGCTCGCCGGTGGCGCAGCCGGTGCCGCTGCGCTGGCCGCCTGCGGTGGTTCGAACGACCCCGCGGAGGACTTCGTCGCCTCACGACTGTTCGACAGCCGGGCCCTGCAGCCAGACGGCACGCCGCAACGGATGGTGTGGGCGGCTCAACGCAACGGCTCCTACGTCGCCCACGAGCTGGCCGACGTCGTCCGGGTCACCGCCGTACAGAACGACACGACGTTGTTCGACGGCGACGTGACCACCCGACGAGATGGGCTCGTCGTCCCCTATCTCCCGGTGGAGATGTCGTTCCCGTCGAGCGATCCCGTGGAGTTCACCTTCGAAGGTGGTGGTCAGAAGTGGACGTCATTCGCCGCGGCGACCGGCACCGGCAGCGAACCCATCATCCGCCCGGGCCAGGCGTTCCCGTCCGTGGCGACACCGACGTTCGACGACGCGGCCGGGGTGGATCCGATCTGCACTCGCCGGCCGGATCCCTGCCCGTTCCACGACGTGTCGCTCGACTCCGCCCTCGCCGACGGTCAACCGGTCGTGCTCCTGCTGAGCACACCGGCGTTCTGCGCCAACCTGATCGCGTGTGGCCCCGTGCTCGACATCCTCATCAACGCCGAGGCGAGCCTGCCCACCGATGCAGCGGTGATCCATGCCGAGATCTACGAGGCGCCCACCGGACGCGACCCCGGTCCCGTGTCCCCGGCGATGGCGGCGACCGGCGCGTGGTTCGAGCCGCTGCTCTACATGATCGACGGCGACGGCATCGTCACGGATCGGCTCGACTTCATGTGGGACACGAGCGAGCTGACCGAACTCTTCGCGACGTCTTGACCCGCCTGGATCCGGACGCGAGACGACGCCCGGCGAACCGGGCGTCGCATCGATCGAACGAGTCGCTCGGGATCAGCTGAAGCTCTGGCCGCAACCGCAGGAACGCTGGGCGTTCGGGTTGTCGATCGAGAAGCCGGTGCCCATGAGACCGTCGGCGAAGTCGAGCGTGGCGCCGTCGAGCAGCTGGGCGCTCATCGGGTCGGACACGACCTTCACGTCGCCGTAGTCGGTGACGATGTCGTCGTCGGCGACCTCGGAGTCGAAGTACATCTCGTAGGAGTAGCCCGAGCAGCCGCCGGGGCGAACGGCCACGCGCAGTGCGAGGGCCTCGTCGCCTTCGGCCTTGATGAGCTCGTCGACCTTCGAGGTCGCGCCGTCGGTGAGGGTGATCATCGTGGGTCCTCCGTACGAATGGGTGCGCCCACACGGGGCGTCAGGTAGCGAAATTGTACCGACTGCGAGCGTGCGTCCACAACGGAACCGGCACGGCGATGTCAGCGACGTCGCGGTGAGGTGAGCTCGAACGGGACGAACCCGATTCAGGCCTCGTCGTAGCCCGGTTGGTCAGGCATCAGGATCGACATCTGTCCGTCCTCGCCACGCACGATCTTCGGCAGGATCGGCGGCACCTCGTCGCGGGCCCGCACACCGGTCATCAGTTCGTCGACCGTGTCGAACTGCGCGACGTCCTCGAGGTTGCGGATCGTCGGGAAGATCATCTCGAACTCTCCGGCCCGCTGACGTTCCAGCGCGGTTCGCACCCCGATCCACTCGCTGGCGACCGTCTCGCCGCCGTCGTGCAACGGCGTCTGCTCCTCGGGCATCCGGGCGACGAAGAACCGCGTGTCGAAGCGCCTCGGCGGACCGACGGGCGTGATCCAGTGGCTGAGGTAGACGATCTCGTCGAGCTGGATCGTGAGGCCCTCTCGCTCGCACAGCGCCGCGACTCGTAGGTCGCCGGAGTACACCTGTGGCCGGGCCTCGTCGAAGCGTGCAGCCACGTCGGGGTCGCTGAACCGGATGTAGTCGCCGTCTCGGCCAGCCAGCAGGACCCCTGCCTCCTCGAAGCACTCCCGAACGGCAGCGACCCAGTAGGCCAGCCCGCCGGATGCGACCCCGAGCTGCGCGCTCGCCCCCGCATCGTCGAGGCCTGCGCAGACGTTCCCGAGATCCGGGTCCTCGCGGTCCGAGGCATCGACCCCGCCACCGGGGAACACGTACGCCCCACCGACGAAGTCGCTGTTGAGGTTGCGCCGCAGCATGAACACCTCGATCTCGTCGGCGCCGTCGCGCACCAACAGGACCGTGGCTGCGGGCCGCGGTTCGAGCTGTTCGGTCATCGATTCCCCCTGGATCAGGGGTCGATGATGACCCCGTCTGGTCCGGAACCTGGGCCGGTGATGATGCTGGCCCGGAACCGTTGCGCCAGGAATCGTCGCACGACGGCGCGGCTCGGTGGAAACAGCAGCGCCAGGCCGACCGCATCGGTGATGAAGCCGGGCGTGAGCATCAGCGCGCCGGCGACGAGGATCAGGACGCCGTTGACGAGTTCGTCGGTGGGCATCTGGCCGGCGGCGAGCTGGCGGCGGATGCGGTTCATGACGCCGAGGCCCTGGAACTTGACGAGCCAGGCCCCGACGATGCTCACGACGAGCAGCAACCCGATGGTCGGAAGCACACCGAGTCCCTGGCCGACCTGGATGATGACGGCGAGCTCGAGGAGCGGGACGATGATGAACGCCAGGACGAGGTAGCCCACGGCAGGCCTTTCGACGGGGGGTTCACCCTATCGACGGCCGCCGCTGGACCGGCCGGCGCCGGGGGCCGGGTGAGGGAGCGCCGTGGCCGTCGAGGCGCACCGTCCGTATCCTCGAACACGTGCATCCACCGTCCGTCGACACGCTGGCGCGCTCACGCGCGGACAGCCCGCTGCCCCATCCGCTGCTCGTCGACGCGGCGAGGGCGGCGATCGCCGCCGGACGACACGACGACTTCGACGAGTACGTGCGTCGGGCCGAGCGTCGCCTGCTGGTGCCGGTCATCAACGCGACCGGCGTGCTCCTCCACACGAACATGGGCCGCGCCCCGATCGCGATGCACCGCGACAGCGGCTACTCGAACCTCGAGCTGGATCTCGAGGACGGCAAGCGCGGCAGCCGGCAGGCCCGTGTCGGATCGCTCATCGCCCGAGCAGGCGGCGCCGAGGCAGCCATCGTCGTCAACAACTGTGCCGCTGCGGTCATGCTCGGCCTCGCAGCCGTCGCCAAGGGCGGGGCCGTGCCGGTGTCGCGCGGTGAGCTGGTCGAGATCGGCGGCGGCTTTCGTGTTCCCGAGGTGCTGGAACAGTCCGGGTCGCGGCTCGTCGAGGTCGGCACGACGAACCGGACCCGCCTCGCCGACTTCGAACGGGCCATCGCGGCCAACGACGACATCACCGCCGTGCTCAAGGTCCATCCGAGCAACTACCGGATCGAGGGCTTCCAGGAGAACGTCGAGATCAAGCAACTCGCGACGCTCGGCGTCCCGGTGATCGCCGACCTGGGCAGCGGTCTGCTCGACGAGCAGTGCCCCTGGTTGAAGTCCGGCCGTCCGGCCTGGCTCGGCGACGAACCGGCGGTGAAGCAGAGCCTCGACCAGGGTGCAGACCTCGTCATGTTCTCCGGCGACAAGCTGCTCGGCGGCCCCCAGTGCGGCATCATCGCCGGCTCGGCCGAGCTGGTCGAGCGCTGCGCCACGCACCCGCTCATGCGGGCGCTCCGGCCGGGTGACCTCGTGCTCGAGGCGCTCCAGGAGGTCGCACTGGCCTATCTCGCCCGCGATGGTCAGGCCATTGACTTCTGGCGCATGGCGACCGCGCCCGTCGGACCGCTTCGGCGCCGCGCCGAGGCCATCGTCGCCTCGTCGGGTGTCGGGGAGGTCGTCGACGCACACGCGACCCCTGGTGGTGGCGCACTGCCGACCGCCACCATCGAGTCTGTGGCGATCCGCCTCGACGGCGATCGTTCCGGCGAGCTCCGAGCTCAGGACCGCCCGATCATCGGCCGCGTGGTCGACGGCGCCACCCTGCTCGACCTGCGCACCATCGACGCCACGGACGACGAGCGCATCATCGACACCCTCTCCGCACTGCAGGCGGGCTGAGTGCACGTCGTCGCCACCGCCGGCCACGTCGACCACGGCAAGTCGACGCTCGTCCGCGCACTCACCAGCATCGATCCCGACCGGCTCGCCGAGGAGAAGGCCCGCGGCCTGACCATCGACCTCGGCTTCGCATGGACTCAGCTGCCGTCCGGCCGAGGCATCAGCTTCGTGGACGTGCCGGGTCACGTTCGCTTCATCAAGAACATGCTCGCCGGCGTCGGCGCGGTCGACGCCTGCCTCTTCGTCGTCGCCGCGACCGAGGGCTGGAAGCCACAGTCCGAGGAACACCTGCGCATCCTCCAGATGCTCGGCATGTCGAACGGCGTCGTCGCGCTCACCATGGCCAGTCTGGTCGACGAGGACCTCGCTGAGCTCGCCCGTCTCGACGTCGCGGAGCACCTCGAGGGCACCTTCCTCGAAGAGGCCCCGATCATCGCCGTCGACAGCATCGACGGCACCGGCCTCGACGATCTGAAGGACGCGCTCGACGAACTCACCGCCACGGTGCCCACCTCGGCCGACCACCGCCGGCCCCGCATGTGGATCGACCGGGTCTTCGCCGCCAAGGGCGCCGGCACCATCGTCACGGGCACGTTGTCGGGTGGCACGATCCGCGTCGACGACGAGGTCCGGGTCGAGCCGGCGGGCGTCACCGCTCGGGTCCGTGCGCTCCAGTCGCAGGGCAAGGACCGCACCAAGGTCGGGCCCGGCAACCGGCTCGCGATCAATCTCAGCGGCGTCGATCGTGCCGATCTCGGCCGGGGTGACGCGGTCATCCGCGACGGCCAGTGGTTCCGCACACGGCGTGTCGATGCCCGCCTCCAGGTCCTGGACCGCCTCGATCACGAGGTGTCGCGGCGCGGCGCGTTCGCCATGTACCTCGGATCGGGTGAGTTCCCGGTGAAGCTCCGCGTGCTCGGCGACGCCGCGCTCCTTCCCGGCGACACCGGCAACGTCAGGCTGCACCTGGAGGAACCGCTCCCACTGCTGCCCGGCGACCGGTTCGTGCTGCGCGAGTTCGGGCGGCAGGAGACGATCGGCGGCGGCGAGATCCTCGACGTCGACCCGAAGCTGTCCGCCGCAACCGCCCAGCCCGATCGCGATGTCGACCGGGTGATCGCCGAGCGCGGTTGGGTCGATGCCGACGAACTCCTGCTGCTGACCGGCGAACGACGTGACCCTTCCCTGGCGTCGTGGGTCGTCGACCCCGCAGTGCTCGCGGCGCACGTGGCCGCGACACACGACCTGATCGAGTCCGCCGGCGACCGCGGTGTCGATCTCGCCCAGCTCGACGAACGGCAACGGGCTGCCGTCGACACGTTCGACGACGTGGTGATCGATGCGGGTCTCGCCCGCCTTCGCGGCACGACGGACGTCTTCGCCGATCACCCGTACGTCAGCGCCGTCGATGCTGCGCCGTTCTCCCCTCCCGACCCCGACGGCGTCCCCGCCGACGAGCTGCGCGGTCTGGTCCAACGCGGGCAGCTGCTGGCCGTGGAGGGGCGCTACTTCACCCCTGCGGGCATCGAGAAGGCGGCCATCGAGCTCGCACGGATGTTGGCCGAACAGCCCGACGGCGTCACCGTGTCCGAGGTCCGGGGTCGGCTCGGCAACACCCGCAAACACGCGGTGCCGCTCATGGGGCACCTCGATGCCACGGGCATCACACGGCGACGTGGCGACGTGCGCGTGGCTGGACCTCGGCTCCCCGAGATCCCCGACTGAGGCGTCGACGGCGTCGCCGTCACCCCGGAAAGCTCAGCGGACCGCCATGAGATGGCGACGTTCCGACTCGGACTGACCGCCCCAGATGCCGTGCTGCTCACGGATCTGGACGGCGTACTCGAGGCACGCTCCTCGCACGCTGCACTGCTGGCAGATCGCCTTGGCTCGCAGCTCTCGCTCACGCTTCTCGTCACGGCGCTCGTGATGCGGGGGCGGGAAGAACACCGCCGCCTGCGGACCTCGACATGCTGCCTGGTCCTGCCACTCGCTGTGCTGAATCGCAGCCAATTCGACCCCCCGGTCACTTCCCCGTCGCGGAATCTAGCGGCGGTGTGACCTGAGGCACAAGGGGTTGTTGTGGAGGAGGGTCAGTCCTTGTTCCGCATCTCGCGGTAGTCGATCGCGCCGCCTGTCTCGGGTTCGACCTCGAGGATCGTGCCTTCGATGGCGATGACCCGTGCCGGCACACCAGCCTCCAGCGGTGTGAGTCGGTTGGTGCGGGCTCGCCACTTGGCGCCACGGACCTCGACGGTGCCGTCGGGGTCGATGTCGGTGAGCGCGGTACCCATCTCGCCGATCATCCACTCACGGCCGATGGTCGTGGTCGAGAACCGGGTGCGGACGAGGGCCGGCATACCGGACAACACGAAGGCGACGGTGAGGCCGATGCCGGTGAGCAACGGGATCCACGACATGCCGTGGTCGTCCCACAAGAACAACGAGCCGACGACGAGCATGACGGTGCCGGCACCCGTCCAGAAGCGCGGTACGCCCGTCTGGACATCGATCGCGAACGCGAACATGGCCAGGACGAGCAGCACGAGCGCCCAGGTGCGGAACGACAGCACGCCGAGGCCGTAGGACGAGAGCAGGAGGCAGATTGCGCCGGTCACACCGGCCACGCCGACGCCGGCGGTGTAGAAGTCGAGCAGGATCATCGACAGGCCGATGAGCAGCAGCAGGTAGGCGACCGCCGGGCTGGCGACGGTGTGGAAGAGCTGGTCGACCAGGCTCAGCTTCTGGAGCCGGACCTGTACACCGTCCACGAGACGCTGCTGTGGCACCTCGGCATCGGGGTCGTCGATCTCGGCGAGCGTCTCCGGTACCAACGCATCGATCTCGAGAATCATGTCGCCCAGCAGCGGCGCGAACACGTCAGCCACGCCGGCCTGGATGGCGCCGATGTCCTCCGTGCTCTCTCCGACCAGCGCCTCGTAGCGAGCGACCCCGCCGTCGTCGACGAGCGTGAGGTACTCGGGCTCGACATCGCCGACCTCGCTGCCCGGTGAGACGCCGACCAGGTCGGCGGCGTCCAACAAGAAGGTGGCACCGCCGGTCGCCTTGGAGCCGCTCTGGCCGACCCACACCGCCACCAGCAGGTCGGCGTCCCGCATCCGTTGCAGCAGTTCGCCCATCTCGTCGGGCGAGATCGTGGCGCCGGTGCTGTTGAGTTGGACGATGAGGGCGAGCGCGCCGGACGCTTCTGCGTCAGCGATTCGGCCCGTGATCGACGCCACCGCGATCGGGTCGATCAGCCCGCTGACCTCGATCACGTCGATGGTGATGTCGGGCGCATCCTGGGCCCCGGCACGCGGCGCCGTCGAGAGGAGGGCCACACACGTCACGAACACCAACACGGTGGCCATGACCGGCCTCGCTAGCCTGAGCACGTCGTCCTCCGGAGGTCACGTGGATCCAACGCAGTTGCTCGCTGCGTCGCAGGTCGTCATCGTTGCCGGGAAGGGTGGCGTCGGCAAGACCACCGTCACTGCCGCCGCCGCGCTCGCCGCGGCTGACGAGGGCCGTCAGGTCCTCGCCGTGGAGGTCGACGGTACAGGGGCGCTCCGGCGACTCCTCGACTGCGACGACACGAACCGCACGACGGCTCCGAGCAGGCGCCGGCCTGATGCGGTGAACGTCGCCGCCGTCGATCCGACGACCGCGCTCGCCCACTATCTCGGCGACCACGGACTCGGCCGGCTCGGCAACCGCCTCGCCAAGACCGGCATGCTCGATCTCATCGCCACGGCGACGCCGGGAGTTCGCGATCTCGTCGTTCTCGGACGCATCCGTCAGCTCGCCGAGCGGCATCCCGATCATCTCGTCCTGGTCGATGCGCCCGCAGCGGGCCATGCGCTCGCCTTCCTGCGAACGCC
>JAHDHM010000110.1 GCA_020631315.1 Acidimicrobiales bacterium | reverse complement strand
GCTTCGTGTCCGACATGGCTGGCTCGAACTCGATCTCGACGGTGTTCCGACTCGGCTCGATGCACGTGATGCGGTCGCGCTGGTGGACGGCGCGACCGTCGACGTCCTCGATGCGAGCGTGGACGTCGAGCTGACGGCGATCGCCTGCGCCTGAGGCGGAGACTCAACGTCAGGGCCCCGTTGACCGATGGGGAACCGTGGCAATCGATTCGCATGCGAGCGTCGTCGTCGCGTATTTGCGTACCGTCGGCGAGCTGATCCATCGCACGCAGCGTGAACGCGGCGCGTCCGCGGTGTTCCTGGCCAGTGGCGGACGGCTGTACGCCGACGAGCTCGCCTGGATGCGGATCGCCACCGACCAGGCCCTCGACCAGCTCGATGGCCAGGCCGACCACACGGGCTCGGTCAGGACCCTGCCCGTCGAGCTCTCCGACACCGCAACACGCCTCGGCGAGCTGCGAGCGATACGACGGCGGATCGACGAGGGAACGATCGAGCCGCGCGCTGCCATCGAGTTCTTCACCGACCTCAATCAGGCCGCCCTCGCCGCGCTCGGCGAGCTCATCCAACAAGTCGTCGACACCTCGGTACGAGCAGAGATGGTGGCGGTGCTCGCACTGCTGCGCAGCAAGGAACTGCTCGGCATCGAACGCGCCGTCGGCGCCCAGGTGTTCGTGGAGGGTCGCTTTCGAGACGGCAACCAACTCTGGATGATCGCCCTTCTGTCGGCCCAGGAGGCGCTGCTGCGCATCGTGGACCGGACCGCGGACGAGGATCTGGCCGCCGACATGGCGTTGCTCGCCGCGCACCCGGCCGTGGTCGAGACCGGACGGCTCGAGACGGCCGCGCTCGTCAACGGCTCCCACGGGTTCGGTATCGACCCCGAACACTGGTTGACGTCGATGACCCAGCGCATCGACCTGATGAAGGCCATCGAGGACGAGCGGGTCGAACGTCTTCGCCGCCAGACCCACTACCTCGACGATCGTGACCGGCGGGAAGATCCGGCAGTGTCCGACGCGCTCACCTCCGCCATCGAGGCGATGCGCGAGATCCGCAACCTGGTGGACGAGGTGCGGACCGGCGGATCGTCGGTCCGAGAGCTCGTGCGCGGCCGCGACGACATCCTCGGCACGGCGACCCGCCAACTCGTGATCGCCCAGCGCGCCGCCGAGGAGTTGGCCCAGCAGGCGACCCACGATCCGCTGACCGGTCTCGCGAACCGCACGATCGTCGATGATCTGATCTCAGGGGCGATCGATCGGAGCCGGTTGACCAGCACGACGGTCGCCGTGATGACGCTCGATCTCGATCACTTCAAGCTCATCAACGACAGCCTCGGACACGAGGCGGGTGACGAGCTGCTCCAGTCGGTCGCCGGCCGGCTCCGCGGCGCTGTCCGAGGTTCGGACACCGTGGTGCGCTTCGGCGGCGACGAGTTCGTCGTGATCGCGGAGCCGGTGCTCGACGCGCAGAACGCCTGCGCCGTCGCGGAACGGCTGCTCGCGACGCTGAGCGCCCCTCACGCGGTTGCCGGACGGACCCTGACGATCACCGCGAGCGTCGGTGTCGCCGTCGCCGACGACACACATCACGACCAGACCGAGCTCCTCAGAGACTCCGACATCGCCGCGTACCGGGCGAAGGCACTCGGACGTGGTCGCGTCGAGCTGTTCGATCGGGAGCTCAGGGCAGAGGTCATCGAACGCCTCGAGACCGAACAGTCGTTGCGGGCTGCTCTGGACCGGGACGACCTCGTCGCCCACTTCCAACCGATCATCGACCTCTCCACCGGCCACCCGGTGGCGATGGAATCCCTCGCACGGTGGCGCTCGCCCGACGGCGTGGTGTCCGCAGGGCAGTTCTTCGAGATCGCCGGTGATGCCGGCTTGCTCCCGGCGATCGACGACGCGGTCGTGCGACATGCCCTGCGCCACCGACCGGAGTTCGACGGGCAGATCCCCAAGCTGTCGATCAACATGTCCGACCACGGGCTCCGCCAACCGGCCTACACGGACTACCTCCTGGGCCGGATGGCAGAGGTGGGAGTCGTACCCTCCGAGATCTGGGTCGAGATCACCGAACACGCGGCGCTCGGCGGCGATGTCGCCATCCAGAATCTGCACGAGCTGCGCGCCGCCGGATTCACGATCGCACTCGACGACTTCGGCAGCGGTTTCTCGGCGATGTCGATGCTGCGCACACTGCCGATCGACCTGGTCAAGCTGGACGGCCTCTTCGTGAAGGACCTCGCCGTCGACCGGTCGACGCAGATCATCATCGAGTCGGTCCTTCGGATCGTCGAGACACTCGGACTACGAGCGGTCGCCGAGGGCGTCGAGTCTGCCGAGCAGCTCGCGATCCTGAGCGACATGGGCTGCGACATGGCCCAGGGCTACTTCGTGTCACGACCCTCGGCGGATGCCAGCTCGTGGCAGCTACCGAACGCACGCCGCACCGCGCTGACGTGACTTGGACCGGCCTGATTCCGGACCGGGCTTCTCCGGGTTGGCCCGAGCTGGGTCGGCCTCAGGGTTCGCCGTCGCCGATCTCGATCCGTCGCCGTGCCACGTACTCGTCGAGGCGTCCACGTACGTCGTCCGGCATCTCTGGGTCCTCGGCGGACTCGAGTGCCCTCTGCCAGACCTGTGTCGCACGCTGGGTCGCCGTCAGCGAACCGGCGTCGACCCACTGCTCGTGCGTGCGCCAGTCGGACAGCATCGGCTGGTAGAACGCGCGGTCGTAGCGCTCCAGGGTGTGTTCGTCACCGAAGAAGTGGCCACCCGTCGGCACCCGGGCGATGGCGTCCAGTCCCAGCTCCGGTGCAGATGTGTCGATGGGGGTGAGGAACTCCATCATGTGCTGCAGCATCTCGACGTCGAGCACGAGCTTCTCGAACGACGCCTGGAGTCCGCCCTCCATCCAACCGGCAGCGTGGTACAGCAGGTTCGCGCCACCCAGGACGGCGCCCCACAACGCCATCTGGGTCTCGTAGGTCGCCTGGGCATCGACCACGTTCGCCGCGTTGGCGGCAGTGGTGCGGTACGGCAGGCCGTAGCGGCGGGCGAGCTGCCCCGCGGCCACGTTCGCCTTGGCGTTCTCCGGGGTGCCGAACGCGGGCGACCCCGACTTCATGTCGACGTTGCTCGTGAACGAGCCGTACATCACGGGGGCGCCGGGCCGCACCAGCTGCGCCAGCGTGACACCGAAGAGTGCCTCGGCGTTCTGCTGCACGAGCGCCGCGCCGAGCGTCGCCGGTGTCATCGCCCCCATCAGCGTGAACGGTGTGATCGTCGCCACCTGACCGTACTCGGCCAACGTCATCAAGCCCTCGGCCATCGGTCCGTCGATCCGGCGGGGTGAGTTCACGTTGATCACGGCCAGCACACCCGGGTCACCGACCATCTTGTCGGCCTCCTGCCCGCGGCTTATCGCCATCATCTCGATGCCGTCAAGGGTCCGTCCACGGCCGATCGCCAGGCAGTGGTAGGTGAGGTCGGAGTGGGTGAGGTTCGCGTCGTAGCAGTCGAGATGGCGGGTGTTGGCGGGCAGCTCGATCGGTGACGCCACCTGGTTGCCGATGAGGTGGATCGCGTTGAAGTGATGGGCCAACCGGATGAAGTCGCGGTAGTCGGTCATGTTCGACTGCCGTCGGCCGCGCACCTCGTCGTGCACGGCCGGAGGGCCGGCGACGAGCCCGAAGGCCAGGTGCCGTCCGCCGATCACGAGGCGCTTGCCCTCGTTGCGTGCCCGCAGGGTGAACGACGACGGGGCGGTCGCCAGTGCTGCGTCGACGATGTCTCGTCCCAGACGGACGTTCCCGGTGTCGTGGTCGACGATGGCTCCGGCATGCGCGAGGAGCCGTCGCGCCTCGGGCGACATCAGCTCGACACCCAACTCCTCGAGGACGTGCATCGATGCCGCGTGGATGTCGTCGAGCTGTTCGGGACGCAGCACGTCGAGGGTGCCGTGATGGTTCTCCACCTGCCGCCATGGCAGCTGTGTGGTGGCCGCTCGTCGTGCGCCGTCGCGCCGCCGACCTCGTCGGGTCATGAGTCGCCTTTCCTGTGTTCGAGCACTGGCTGTTCGATTCCTGGCTGGTCGGTCGCCGACGAGTGGATCGGAGCCTCCACCAGCCGCAGCAACTCGCGAAACGGCATGTCTCCAGATGCTTCGAGCACGCACGCCTCGAGCGCGTCACGACGCGACTCGTCGAGCGGTGCGTCGCCTCCAGCGACGGCCGAGGCAGCGCTCGGGCCGTCAGCCACGACACCGCCCGGACGCTCGGCGGCGAGGAGCAGTGCAATCGCTCGCTCGACGCTCTGTACCGACATCCGGACCTCCCCGGGGCGGACCGTACCGCCCCATGGAAACGACCGCCGGGTGTTGCCACTCCTCGGAACTCCGACGCCGTCGCCCCTCAGCCGGTCGGGCGAAGGATCTCGTCGAGCCAGGCGACGACGACGGCCCAGCTCTCGTGTGCGGGGTCGATGACGTCGAAGTGGTCAGCGCCGTCGATGACCGTGGTCACGGCGGCCAAGGTCGCATCGAGGGACTGTGACGGTGGGACGATGGAGTCGAGGTCGCCGTGGACGAGACGTGCTCGCTGATCCAACACCGGCTGAGCGACTCGGTAGGCGTCCGGGAGATCCTCCGGAGACCCACCCATGAAGTCGTCAACCGCCCCGGCGCCGAGCACGGCCGCATGGCCCGCGAACAGATCGACCACTCCCGCCTGCGGCACGACCAACACCGGGTCGACCGCCGGGGAGGCACCCGGGTCACCGGCTTGCAGCAGTGAACGCGAGCCGATCCACGCAGCAAGATGCCCGCCGGCTGAATGCCCGACGACCGCGACTCGTTCGAGATCGAGTGGGGCGTCCAGGGCGGCGAGGTGGTCGACGGCTGCCGCCACGTCGGTGAGCGTTCCGGGGTAACCACCACCGGCGTCGCCGGCGCTTCGGTACTCGATGTTCCACACGGCATAGCCACGCTCGACGAGATCTTCGAGGAGCGGCGTCATCAGCTCGAGCGTGAACCTGTTTCGCCAGAACCCGCCGTGGATCAGGACGACGACGGGGTGAGGTGCTTCACCGCCCATGACGGGAGCCGGCACGGCCAGCACGCCGAACTGCCGCGGCGCATCGCCATAGGAGTGACGGACAGTGGGGGATGCCACTGCCTCCGCTGGCACCTCTGGTTCCTCGACCGACACGTCAGCGCTGATCCCCGGTTCGGCCGGCGGCGACGCCGTACATGCGGTCAACACGAAGGCGCCCACGCACGCAGCGCCGACCCGCCGCGCCGGCTGTCGCCAGCTCACGAGCCGAGCACACGCCGCAGGTCCTGCTCCACGTACTCGAGGTGACGTCGACGGGCGGTGGCGACGTCGTCGCCGAGCAGTCCCGAGGCGACCAGATACTCCTCGTAGGTCGCCCACCCGAGTGTCCGGGCGACGAGGTCGGCGGTGACGGTTCGGGGGTCGGCGACCCCGAGGGTCTCGAGGATCGCGTGGCCTGCGGTCACGAGGCCCGAGGACGTCCGGAGGCCACCCTGGTCGACGCCCTCGAGCATCGACCACGCGAGCACACGGCTGAAGACCGGCTCGTCGATGGCGCCCTCCATGATGGCCAACAGCAGCCGAACCGGATCGTCGGTTCGGGGAAGGCCCGCCTTCACCCGCTCGCTCGCTGCGTCGATCACGAGCCGTGCCAGGTCGAGCTTCGAGCCGATGTGACGATGCACCAGGCCGTGGTTCACCCCGGCTGCCGCGGCGATCGCCCGGATCGTGACGTCACCGGGCGCGTGTTCGGTGAACAGCTTCGTCGCTGCTGCCACCAACGCGGCCACGACGTCATCGCGACCGGTGGGCTGCGCATCCGACGGCCCGACCACTGCGTCCACGTCCGGAACCGTAGCCCGCCGCGTCGACCACGGCGGCCATGTGCGACGAGTTCGCCGTCGTCATGTGCGACGTAGACAACGACTACAGTCCAACGAGCCGGCCACATCGACGAGGGGGATTCCGATGACCGACACCGCACCTGCCGTCACCGACGTGAAGGACTGGGCAACCGACTACGAGTTGCTCGATCAGAACTATGCGGCGAGCCCGTACGAGATCTGGGACGACCTGCGCGACAGGTGTCCGGTTGCCCGCTCCGAGCGGCACGGCGGCTCGTGGATGCCGACGACCAACGCCGACATCCGCGAGATCGCCAAGAACACCGACGTGTTCACGTCGCAGAACGTGGCCGTGATCCCCGTGCCGGTCGCGAAGGACGCCGACGGCAACGAGCTGCCGCCCCTGCGGGTGCCGCCGATCGACACCGATCCGCCGCATCACAAGAAGGCGCGTCGGATGATCCTGCCGACCTTCTCGCCGCACGCTGTCGCGGAGCGCGACGAGCCGTACACCCGCGAGATCACGCAACGGATGGTCGACGAGTTCGTCGCCCGCTTCGAAGCCGGTGACGACATCATCGACGGTGCCGTCGAGTACGCGCAGCAGATCCCGCCTCGCGTGATCGCCCATCTTCTCGGCGTGCCCGAGTCGATGGTCGACGAGTTCGTCGGCTGGGTCCGTGGCGTACTCGAGCTCGGCTACTTCGATCCCGAGCTGCGGGTGAAGTCGCGAGAAGCGCTGCAGAACTACTTCATCGGTCTCGTCCGGGAACGCATGGAGGACCCGGGCGACGACCTGATCTCCCAGATGCTGCAGGACGAGGTCGACGGGGAGCCCATCACCTGGGTCGAGGTCGCGCAGACCTGCAACCTCCTGCTGGTGGCCGGCATCGACACCACGTGGTCGTCGATCGGCTCGGCGATCTTCCACCTGGCGACGCACCCCGACGACCGCCGTCGCCTCGTCGAGGATCCGTCGATGATCCCTGTCGCGGTCGAGGAGCTGTTGCGCGCCTACTCACCGGTCACGATGGCCCGCATCGTGTCGGAGGACGTCGAGTACAACGGCTGCCCGATGAAGGCAGGCGACCGGGTGATCATGAACTTCCCGGCAGCGAACCGTGACCCCGAGGTGTTCGATCGTCCCGACGACGTCATCATCGACCGCGAGGAGAACCGTCACATCGCGTTCGGAGTCGGCATCCACCGCTGCGCCGGGTCGAACCAGGCCCGCATGGAGATGCAGGTCGCCATCGAGACCTTCTTGTCCCGCATCCCCGAGTTCGAACTCGCCGACCCGGACAAGGTGACGTGGGCTGCAGGCCAGGTCCGCGGGCCACGTACCATGGCGATCCGCATCCTCGAGACCCGCTGACGGAGTCAACACGATGAAGATCGAAGTGAACCAGGACCTCTGCGAGGGCCACAACCGTTGCTTCTCGCTGGCGCCGGAGCTGTTCGACGTCGACGACTACGGCACCGCCACCGCCCTGAACGACGGCGTCGTGCCCGCCGGCATGGAGGAGAAGGCCCACCTGGCCATCGCCAACTGCCCCGAGCACGCGATCGTCATCGTCGAGGACTGAGCCCCCGAGGGTCTGATCCGATGACACTGCGGCTGACACCACTCTCGGGCGCCATCGGCGCCGAGGTGCACGGTGTCACGCTCGACGACACGTTGTCCGACGAGGCCGTTCGCGAGTTGCGGGCGGCCTTCGTCGCGCATCAGGTGCTGGTGTTCCGTGACCAGGAGTGGACGGCCGAGCAGCAGATGGCGTTCGGTCGTCGCTTCGGTGAGCTCGACACACATCCTTTCGTCGACGGTCAGCCGGGCCGGCCCGAGGTGCTCGACATCGTCACCGAGCCCGATGACGTCGTGAACTTCGGCGGCGGCTGGCACACCGACGTCACCTTCCTGGAACGGCCCGATCTCGGCTCGATCCTGTACGCCGTCGAGGTCCCTCCCTATGGAGGTGACACGTTGTTCGCCTCGATGCGGGCTGCGTGGAACGCGCTGAGCCCGACGATGCAGGAGATGCTCGACGGGCTGACGGCCACGCATTCGGCGGCCAAGCAGTACTCACCTGGCGGTCAGTCGACGTATTCGAAGGCCATGTCGACGAAGAACTCCGGCGACGCACTCGCTGAGGTCCGACATCCGGTCGTGGCCACGCACCCCGAGGACGGTGCGAGGAGCGTCTACGTGAACCCGGCGTTCACGACGCGGATCAACGGACTGCGCCGTCACGAGTCGGCTGCGTTGTTGTCGATGCTGTACGAGCACTGCACGCAGGCTCACTTCACGTGCCGGGTCCGTTGGGAGCCGGGCACGGTGACGATGTGGGACAACCGCAGCGTCCAGCACTGGGCGCTGCATGACTACGCCGGCCATCGTCGTCACATGCGACGCATCACCATCGCGTCCTGACGGCCCTCACCGCTGGTCGCCACCCGAGCACGTGCGCACTGCGTGAGCCGTCGCGCACTGCCGCAGTCGTCGCCCGATTTGTCGGGCGGGGGAGCGGCTGGCATCGTCTGATGACTCGATCCCCTGACAGGAGACTCCCGTGCCGCACATCAAGGACATCGACAGCCTCAACGAGCTCATCAGCGAGGAGTGGTCGGAGTGGATCGGCGAGGTGACCGTCACCCAGCAGATGATCAACGAGTTCGCCGAGACCACCGGCGATCACCAGTGGATTCACGTCGACGAGGAGCGTGCTGCTGCCGGCCCGTTCGGCACCACGATCGCCCACGGCTTCCTGACCCTCTCCCTCGTGCCGCAGTTCGCCTATCAGATGGGCCCCTCGATCGAGGGCGTCATGGGCGGCCTCAACTACGGCGGCGACAAGTACCGCTTCCTCGCCCCCGTGACCGTCGGCTCGACGCTCCGTGCACGCAGCCGCGTCACCTCCGTGCAGCAGAAGTCGTCGGGCGTGCTCATGAAGCGCGAGGTCGAGATCGCCGCCGTCGGCAACGACACCCCGGCCCTCGTCGTCGAGACCCTCACCCTGCTCCTGGGCTGACGGGGCCCTTCCCGCCCGAGGCCGCCAGCCAGGCCGGAGGTGGCTTCTCCCATCGGCTGATGGTTCGTTCGACGCTGCCGGCGGTGAGGTGGGTGATCTGCCAGCCGTTGCTGCGCGTGGGGTCGGGCGACAAGGTGCCGCCCATCTGATGGAGCTGATGGTGGTGTTCCGGGCACAGCAACGTCAGGTTCACGAGTCGCCCGTCGTGGGTGAGGTGCCATTCGGTCATGTGGTGGGCGTCGCACCCTGATGCTGGCCGGTTGCAGCCGTGCCACACGCAGGTGCCGTGCCGTATTGCCAACGCCATCCGCTGGAACCTGTTGGCGTGACGGCGGCCGGTCGTATGGCCGATGAGGTCGCCGGTGCAGCTGATGCGCCAGGCATGGATCTCGGCGGTGTCGAACAGACCAGCCACCGCCCCGATGGGGATGGGTGTGCCGTTCATCGTGTGGGCCACACCGTCGGGTCGGGTGGCGTCGCTGTCGCGCAGGATCAGGTGCAGGACCGTCTTCGCCCCTGGCCTGCTGTTCGTGTTCGTGTTCGCCTTTGGCTCGGGTTCGTTGTCGCGTCCTGGCGGGACACCGCCCAAGAGCAGCGTGAGGACATCGGCCCGTCGCTGGGCGGGCGTCCGTGAGTGGAGTCCGGCGAGCTTGTCGTGGGTCTGGAACTCCTGGCGCTCCAACCGATCCAGCTCAGCCGCGAGGAGTGCGGCGGTGAGTGGGTCGAGTTTCGCGTTGATCCAGAACGACCCGTCGGGGTTGAACCCCCAACCACCACGACGAGCCGCGATCAGACGACGCAACGCTTTCTCGGGGTCGTCTTCGTCGGCCTTGGCGCGTGCGGCTTGGACGT
>JAHDHM010000109.1 GCA_020631315.1 Acidimicrobiales bacterium | reverse complement strand
GAAGCGGAAACCACGGGACATCCCGAACCACCTGCATGACACGGGACCCACCGATAGAGCCCCACCTGCAGGGAGTCGTCGTCATCAACGCGGCGCCGTTAAGGCGGCCCACCGGATACCGAGCGATTCGCCGGCGGCCAGCGAGGCGAGCGACGTGGGCACAGAGGGACTCGAACCCCCGACATCTTCCTTGTAAGGGAAGCGCTCTAGCCAACTGAGCTATGTGCCCGAGCACCCCTGACGGAGTGCAGCGTTCCGCGGAACGCTCCGACAGGGTACCCGTCGGCGCAACACGGTGATCCCGACTTCCCCACCCCACTCAAGCCCGGGCGCGCCAGTGGGGCCTGGCGAACCAGGCCCCACTGACCAGCCGTCACCCCGGAAGGCGTTGAGGATCAGGCTGTCGGTCTCCGCACACGAACGGAGCCGAACTCACCGGCGCCGGCCCTGCCGCACAGGGACCGGCACCGGAGGTCACCCATCCGGAGCGGAGGATCAGATCCGGACGGTGCCGCACTGCACCGGATCGGTCTTGCCGTCCGCGGTACGGGCAGCGACCTCGTAGGTGAGGTTCACGCCCGCCGGAGCGTTGGTGTCGGTCCAGCCAGCGGCGCTGCCCTGGGAGCGGACGACCACGCCGTTGCGGTAGACGAGGTACTCCGTCGCACCGTCCACGGCGTCCCACGTCACCTCGACGTCGCCGCCGCTCGTGACGATGGCCTGGCAGTCACCGGTCGGCGGGTTCGGCCCGTCGATCTTGATCTTGCCGCAGGCAACCCAGTCGCCCTTCGAGCCATCGGCGTTGATGGCACGCACGTCGTAGGTGACGTAGCGGCCGGTCGGCACGTCGGTGTCGATGTAGTGGGTGGCGCCCTTGACCTGGATCCACTCGGCGTTGTCGACACGGACCACGTAGCGGGCTGCGCCGACGTCGTTCCACGACACCTTCACGTCGTCACCGTTGACGATCTCCAGCTGGCACTCGAGACCCGTGGGAGGCGGCGGCGTCGGATCGTCGATCTTGCCGCAGCTGATCCAGTCGGTCTTGGAACCGTCGTGGAAGATCGCACGGGCCGAGTACTCGACATAGCGACCGACCGGCGGGTTCGTGTCGACGAACTCGAGGCCCTTCACGGTGCCGAGCCAGGCGTTGTCACGCTTCACGGCGTACTTCTTGGCGCCGGCGTCGTTCCACGAGACCTTGACCTGGTTGCCGCCGATCACTCGGACGGTGCACTCCAGCTCGGTCGGCGGCTGCGGCGGATCGATCTTGATCTTGCCGCAGTCGACCCACGGGGACTTCGAGCCGTCGTCATAGATGGCACGCACGTAGTACGTGAGGTGCACACCGACGGGCGGGTTCTGGTCTGTGAACATCGTGGTGCCACGCAGCACGGTGCCGAGCCAGGCGCCGTTGCGCTTGATGGCGTACTTCTTCGCACCCGTGTCGTTCCAGGTCACCTTGGCGTCGTCACCGTTGACGATCCGCACGGCGCACTCGAGCTCACCTGGAGGAGGAGGCGGCGGCGGGGTGTCGTCCTTGGCGATGTAGTTGATCGGGTCGATGTCGGAGACCGGGGTCTCGACGTCGGCGACGCCGTCGCCGCAGACCTTCTTGCCGTCTTCCTTCTCGATGCGGTAGCTGGCGATGCGCCAGGCGGAGTCACGACCACGCTCGGGGCCGGCCTTCTCGCCCCAGCCACCGGGGAAGTCGTCCGAGCACGAGACGTGCATGAACATGCCCCGCGGGTTGTCGACGCTCGTGCCGCCGGCGTTGCGGATGAAGGGCTCGTTGTCGTCGGAGGTACCGGAGATGGTGACGCCGTTCTCGAAGACGAAGATGTAGCCGTACTTCTCACCGGAGGGCGGGTTTAGGGTCTGGCGGGACGTGCCGACGGCGTCGACGCGGGCCTCCATGAAGACCGGACCGGCCTGGGCGACGAACATCGTGGCGTTGTCACACACCATCGAGGCGCCGACGGCGAGCGACGTCTGCGGGCAGTTGATGACGCCGAGATCGAGGTCGGTGACGACGATCTCGTTCAGCACGGTGTCACCGGTGTTGGTGACGGTGTAGCCGAGCGTCACGGTCGAACCGACCGGCACCATCGGGCCGGGCGCGGTGTTGGCGTCCTGACCGTTGACGGTCTTGACGATCTGCACCGCAGGCTCCGGCGGAGGACCAGGCGGCTGGAAGTCGTCGCCACAGGTCTTCTTGCCGCCGTCCTTGCTGATCGAATACGAAGCGATCTGCCAGGCGGAGTCACGGCCGCGCTCCGGGCCGTCCTTCTCACCCCAGCCGTTCGGGAAGTCGTCCGAGCACGAGACGTGCACGGTCATACCCGTGGGGTTGTCGACGCTGGTGCCGCCTGCGTTGGGCAGGAACACCTCGTTGTCGTTCGCGACACCCGAGATGGTCACACCGTTCACGAAGGTGAACGAGTACTGGATGTCTTTGTTCTTTCCCTTGGCTTCGGCGGGGGTGGCGAACACCAACCCCGTCGCCGCCAGCATGAGGAAGACGGCCAGTAGGCGCAGTCCCCTCGTCGACGTCGTGCTCATTTCCAGGCTCCTTGCCGTAGTCGTGTGCCGCACGAGCCCGCCACAGGAGTGGTGGACGACCCGCCGCTGGGGGCGAGATGACGAAGAGGTGCACTGAGACACGGCCAGAAATACACGCAGAGTGAATTTTCTTTGGATTTCTTCACTCCGGGTGGGATGTGTTCGACATGAAGTAGTGGAAGAACTACTCTTCGTGGTCATCGGGTCAGTGCGGCACACCAACTCGATTGCTCGGACAGCACGTGCTTCCGAGACCGAATCCGATCCCGCTCCGGGAGTCACCTCGTGCCCACGACCGACCGTTCTGCTGAGAACACGCCGACCACACGTCGCCGACACCAAGGTCCGACCAACGCGCGTCTGCTCGAGGGCTGCCGGACCGGCGACGAGAAGTCGTGGGCCACACTCGTGTCGCGCTACGAGCGCCTCGTGTTCTCCATCGCCCTGCGCACCGGGCTCGATCGAGACGACGCCGCCGACGTCACCCAGCTGACCTTCGCCACCCTGCTCGAGTCCGCGGACCGCATCAACGACCCGGACTCGCTCGGCTGGTGGCTGACCACCGTCGCACAGCGGACGTCGCGCCGGATCGCCGACCGACGCCGCCGCGAGGTGGCCACCGACGACGATCAGTTCGACATCACAGCGCCCTGTCACGAGGAGCACCTGACCCAGGTGCTGATGCTCCACGACGGGCTCGCCCGCCTCGACGCCGGCTGCCGGGCGCTCCTCACCGCACTGTTCGCGCAAGAGGAACGGACCTACGTGGAGGTCGCCCGATCCCTCGGCCGACCGGTCGGCAGCATCGGCCCGATGCGGGCGCGCTGTCTCGACCACCTACGTGACCTCATCACCGACCCGCCTGACGGCGAGGTCTCGACTGCGCCCGTGAACGACCCGGAGGTCCGACGATGAGTAACGAGCCCATCAACCTCGAAGAACTCGCCGGCCGTGTCGCATGGTCGCTCGTGCCGCCACCGGCCGCAGTGCACCAGCAGCTGCTGCACCTGTTCGCCGATCACCACGGCACTGCGCCTCGCCGGATGCGGGCCACGGCAACCCGAGTCGACACGCGGGCCCCGCTGCTCGTGCGCGGCGACCAGGTCGAGAAGATGGTCTTCACCTGTGAGCTCGGCGACGTCGTCGTCGACCTCGACGGCGACTCGGTTCTCGGCAGCGTGATCCCCCTCGTGCGACCGACGCCGAGCGCCTTCAGCATCACCGTCGTCGACCACCCCCAGATCCGCAGCCACGAAGGCGGCGAGGACGGCTCGTTCTCCTTGTCGGGCATCCCGCAGGGCCACCAGCGACTGCTGCTCGACAACACCCACCTGGAGATCGAGTTCGAGATCGAGGTCGGAGGCCCCGAATGGCGGTGATCGATCCAGCACCGTCGTCACTCGAGGCGCGGATCGACGCCACCGAGGAGTGGATGGCGAGTGATCCGTCCGGTGCCCTCGCCGCGCTCGGACAGATCCGCGACGAAGCCGCCGACGACCCGGCCGCCGAGGGACGGGCTGCCTATCTGATGGCGCGCCTCGCCACCGAAGGCGGCGACCACGACGCCGCGCTCCGCCACCTCAACCAGGCGGCGCGCGCGTTCACGCTCGCCGGGGACCAGCTCTCGGCACACCGGACCGTCCTCGGCCGCATGCACGTGCTCGACAATCTCGGTCGCCACAGCGAAGCGATCGAACTGGGAGCCGCCGCGCTCGACGACTTGTCTGCCGAGGACCGCATCGACGACGACTGGCTCTGGCTCAGTGGCGCAGTGAGCGACAACCTCGCCGCATCGCAAGGCCTCATCGGCCAGCACCGCGACGCCATGTCCAGTCTCAACCGAGCCGAGCACGTGTACCGAGCACTCGGCGACGACGAGTCGCTGCGTCGCGTCGCTGCAACCCGTGGCGTCGAGCTCCTCGAGGTCGGTGACTACCGCGCGTCGATCGCCACCATGGCCGGCGCCGCCGAGGACTTCGCCGCAGACGGCAACGAGTGGTGGTACGGAGCCGCCTCCACCCACCTCGCACGCGCCCACCTGGGTGCGGGTTCGATCTCGCGTGCGCTCGGCGTCGCCGAACGCGCCGACCAGGCACTCACCGACATCGGCGCCGATGCAGAGGCACTCAGAGCACGGCTCGTCTCCGCAGGTGCCCATCTCGCGACCGGCGACATCACGCAGAGCGCCGCATCTGCCTGGTCGGTCGCCGTCCGCGCCGCCGAACTCGGACAAACCGGCGAGCGGGCGGCTGCGTGGTTCCTCATCGGACTCGCCCTGGCCGGTCGCGGGCGCCTCGCCGGCGCCACACGGGCGCTCGGCCGGTCGGCCGCCTACTACGCCGAGGCCGGCGAAGTCCGCGGCGAAGCCCGGGCACGGCTGGCCCGCGCCGAGTTCGCACTCGATCAGGCCGAGGCCGAGCGGGACCTGCGGTGGGTCCGTCGCCGCCTCGAAGAGGACGACGCGCCGCTCGAACACGCCCGAGCCGCCGTCATCGCTGCCCGCTGGTACGAGGGTGCGGGCGACGCACACGTCGCCGACTTCCTCGAGCGTCTCCAGTCCACCGCCCCGGCACAGCTCGTCGAGATGATGCGTACGCACCTCGGACGCTTCGCCGTCGCGACCGGGTCCAGTGGCACCGGGCTCGAGCTGCTGCGTGCCGCATCTCAGGCCAGCCAGCGACGCCGCCACTCCATCCCGTGGAGCCAGCGCTGGCGAACCAACGCGATGACCGCGACCGATCAGCTCATCGATGCCCTCGTGGACGTCGCGACCCCGGCAGCGCTCGACGAGGCCGCCCGTCTGGTCGACAACGAACGCCGCATCGCACTCGACCTCGACCGTTCCGCCGGCCGCGCCGTCGACACCGGTCCACGGCTGATCGCCCACGACGCCACCGACCGAACCGTGCTGTTCGCGTGCGACGGTGGCGCCGTCGTCGGCCACCACGTGGTTGCTCAGACGCTCGTCGCCGAGCGTGCTCGAGCGGTGGCGAACGCCGTCGAACTCAGCATCCTCACGGGCGGTGGCGCCGCCGGTGCGATGGCCCTGGAGCGAGCCATCACCGACTTCTGGTCGGTGCTCGACCTCGACCGACTGCTCGGCACCCTCGGTGAGCCGTCGACCGTCGGCTGGTCCCCCAGCCCGACCACCGAGTCGGTACCGGCGCTGTTCGAACTCCCGACCCAGCTCGTGCTACAGCGGGCGCCGTTGCCCCTGGCCACAGCGCCCGCCGGCGGTGGCACCCTCTTCGTCGACTGTGGCGCCGAGGACCTCCCTGCGGTCGAGATGCAGCTCGACGAGCTCCGCTCCACG
This sequence comes from Acidimicrobiales bacterium, assembly GCA_020631315.1. The sequence goes on along the minus strand of JAHDHM010000109.1, from coordinate 3,989 downwards.
GGCATCGACCTCACGATCCTGCGGCGACCGGCCCTCGATGAGCTGACGGACGCGATCCGCGACCACGCCACCGTCCACCTCGCCGGCCACGGCCATGTCACCCGGCACGGCGCTCATGTCGACTTCGGTGACTGGCAACTCGACGAACCGACGATGCGGGCGCTGCCGCTCGCCGGTACGACCGTCGTGCTCGACGTCTGTCATGGCGCTGCCGCCGACCGAGGCCGATCCGCCCATGGCGGACTCTCCACAGCGGCCGCAGCGGCGGGCGCACTCGCCGTCATCGGCTCGCCCTGGCCCGTGGTCGACGGCCTCGCCCCGACCGCCTCGGCGTCCCTCCACCGCAGCCTCGCCGACGGCCTCGCACCCGTCGCGGCGCTCTCCGCCATGACGTCGTGTCTCCGAGCCGACGACATGCACCCGATCGCCTGGGCCGGATGGACCCTCGAATCACTCCACGACGTCCGCGCCGGATCCACCTGATCCGCACCAGCCCCGGACCCACCCCACTCGCACACGCCGACACGGCACCGACCACCTGATCTACGGGACCATGAACACCACCCATGCCGCCCGCCGCCGAAGCAGGATCGTCCGACTCGTCGTCGCCTTCCTCGCGCTCGCGCTGTTCACCGCCAACCTCCAGGCGCCGGCCAGCGCCAAGGGCAAGAAGGGCAAGGGCGACGTCGACGTCGTCGTCAAGTTCAAGTTCGGTGCGGACCCCGATGCGGTGGCACGAGAGCTCGGCTATCCGGTGGTCGAGGCAGTCATCGAGAACCGTCGCATCTACCTCCTCGACGTGAATGCGAAGGACTCGAAGGAGGCCGACGAGATCGCTCAGAACCTGCAGCGCCACGGCCGCGTCGACTGGGCCGAGCCGGAGATGACCGGCAAGTCCGCAGAGGCGGAGCGCTTCCGCGCCTGGCCGTCCGAGACACCGCCCGTGTCAGCGAACCAGGCCGGCTACCGGAACCAGCCCGCCATCCATGACGCCATCGCCGGCGTGCACGGCACTGCGACGGGCGCGGGTGTCCGTGTCGCCGTGCTCGACACGGGCATCGACCGCCGCCATCCGGCGCTCAAGGACCACATCAAGTGGCGCCTCGACCTGATCGACGGCGACTGGACTCCTGACGACGTCGGCAACGGGGTCGATGACGACGGCGACGGCTTCGTCGACGAGTCCGTCGGCCACGGCACCCACGTCGCCGGCATCATCCGCCTCATCGCCCCCGACGCCGAGATCCTCGCCTATCGAGTGCTCGACAGCGACGGTCAGGGTTCGGTGATCGCCGTCGCCGAAGCCATCCGCCACGCGGTCGACCAGGACGCGGACGTCATCAACGTCAGCTTCGGCACCGACAAGGACCAGAAGTCACGGCTCCTGCGAGAGGCCCTCCAGTACGCACGTGACAACAACGTCGCCATCGTCGCTGCCGCCGGCAACGACTCCGACGACAAGCAGCGCTACCCCGCGTCGGACAGTCGCATCATCTCCGTCGCCGCCTACGACCCCAACGCCTCACTCCTCGCACCGTTCGCCACACACGGCAAGTGGATCGACGTCGCCGCGCCGGGCGTCGACATCGTCTCCTCGATCCCAGGCGGTGGCTACGCCTCGTGGAGCGGCAGCTCGATGGCGGCCCCGTTCGTCGCCGGTCAGCTGGCCCTGCTGGTCGAAGCCACCGATGGCGCCCGTGTGGACCGCCTCATCCACCACGTGACCGAGTCGACCGAGAAGCTCGACGACGAGTGCAACAAGGGGAACGGCAAGGGCAAGAAGAAGGGCAAGAAGGGCAAGTGCGGAATCGGCAAGGGTCTCGTGAAGATCCGCGACTCCGTCGACCGGACCTGACGGCTCGATTCCTTCGACCCGACCAGCTCAGCAGTTCGACTCGACGACGTCCTCGCCAGTGACCCACACGGCGTGGGCGTCGTCGATCGACCCCGCTGATCGCAACAACACGACAGCAACGACGTTGCACGCCGCGGCACCCAAGAACGCGACCCGGTAGTCCACCAGGTCGCGCACCACACCGATCAGGAACGGACCGCCCGCGACACCGGCGGTACCGATCAGCTGCGACAGCGAATACAGGCGGCTGTAGGCCCGCAGGCCGAACGCCTCGGCGATCAGCAGCGGCTGCAACATCAACACGTTCCCGACGCTGATCCCGAACAGCCCCGCGGCGAGTCGCAGTGACCAGGCGCCGTGAGCCATCGCGACCGCAGCCAGCGACACGCCCTGCAGGAACACGAGCAACGACGTCATCGTGGTCGTCGACACCCGGGTGACGACCACGCCACCGATCAAGCGACCGCACACGCTCGAGAACGCCAGGATCGAGAGCGCCGACGCTGCGACCGACTCGCTCTGCCGCTCACTGACGAGATTGAACAGCTGAGCGAGGCCGCCGACCTGGGCGAGGAACGCCAGCGCGTACGCAGCCGCCATGAAGCGGAAGAACCGCGAGGTCCGTCCCGCCTCGAACGTGGCACCGGGAGCAGCGCCTGCGACCTCAGCCGGTGGCGAATGCTCGCCGTCGGGAGCGAGACCCTTGTCCGCCGGCCACGACCGGATGAACAGCCACGCTGCAGGCAACACGCCGAGGAACCAGGCGAGACCCATCCACGGGCCGGCTTCGGACAACGTCCGATCATCGAGGAGTGCGACCACCAGCGGTGTGAGGCTGATGCCGCCGAAACTCAACCCGGTCGACGCAACCGACAACGCCACAGACCGACGGCGATCGAACCAGCGGGCGACCACCGTCGTCGACGGCACCAGACCCGCCACGGCGAACGACATGCCGAACACCACGAAGAACACGTAGAGCTCGAACGTCGAGTCGACCCAGCGCAGCGCGCTCAACGACGCGGCACCCAACACCGCTCCCGCCGCGTAGAACCAGCGGATGTCGACGTGGTCCATGAACCGGGACACCGCGAAACCGGTCAGCCCCGAGACACCGAAGAACAGCGCCGTCGCTCCCGACACCGCGGTCACCGAGGTCCCGAGCTCGTCCTTGGCGACCCGCAGGATCACCGACGCGTTGTAGAACCCCAGCCCGGAGGTGGTGGTGAGCACCACGAAGATGGCGGCGACCATCCACCACCCGTAGAAGACCCGCGACGGCCGCAGACCGCTTGCTCCCAAGTCAGCGCTTCCGGAACGGGAAGGCGCCGGCCTCCAGCAGTCCGTCGCGCACCGGTCGCAGCAGATCGCACAACCGATGTGTCGCGTCCTCGCCGATGGCGTCCACCAAGCGCTGCGACGAACGATCGGTCATCGACTCGACACCCTCACGGAACCGGCGGCCGCCGTCGGTGAAGCTCACCGAGTCGGCCTGGACCATGCCCCGGCGCCGCAGCGCGTCGACCCCGGCCTGCCACGAGAACTCGTCCCAACCACGCGACGACCGGAGCACCTCGAAGTCGACCTGCCCCGTGCAGCCGTGCAACACCAACGCCTCGATCGGGCACAGGTCCGACGCCACGAGTGCGGCCACGTGCGCGTCGCCCCTCCACTCCCTGATGACGGTCAGCAGCTGCCAGAGCCGACCCCACGGATCGTCCGGAAGCGGCACCTCAGCGTTCGCAGCGGCGAGCGGACGCCCGGCAAAGAACGAGCCCTCGACGATGCGACGCACGAGCTCGGTCGCCTCGGCGACGTCGGCTGCCGGCACGTCCGCACCGACGCGCTCGAGCACCTCGGATGCAGCGGTCAGCCTGGCCGTCTGGATGCGCTCGGGGCGGGCCGCAGCCCATGCTGCCGGGATGGCATCCGCCACGAGCTCCGGGTTGAAGTTGTAGAACGTCGCCACCACCACGCCGGGGCTCACCGCGCCCATCGCCGCCGCGCGGCTGCCGAAGTACTGGGCCCGGCCCTCGACTCCGAGTGCCTCATAGTGAGCAGCCGCCTCAGGCGCGAAGTAGATGAAGCCGTGCACCAGGTTGCACGTGGAGCCGAGGCGGGCGACGGCGGAGGC
>JAHDHM010000108.1 GCA_020631315.1 Acidimicrobiales bacterium | reverse complement strand
CCCCCCCCCCCACGCCCACCACCACCCCAGCGCCGACCACCACCACGACCCCGCCACCGACGACCACGACGACCCCGCCGACCACGACCACCACCACGCCACCGGCGACCACCACGACCGCTCCACCGACGACCACCACGACGGCAGTTCCGACCACCACCACGACCGAGCGGCCACAGGCGGACAGCGGTGTCCAGGCCGGGCCCGGTGCGGTGCTCCTCGACGAGTCCGATCTCCCAGAGGAACTGGGATGGGACGACCTGCGGTCCGACGAGGTCGGCTATGTCTTCTTCGAATCAGGACCTGTCGAGGTGACCGATGCGTTCGCGCTGAGGTCCTTCGCCAACAGTTCGACCGTCGGCTACGGCTACACCGAGACGCGGGTGACCGTCCCGGTGGGCACGACCGTGTGCTCGGTCTACGTGCACAACCGACGCCTGACCGAGGGCACCCACTGGGTCGAGCTCGTCCTCCCGACGGCCCCGATCGGTGTCACCTTCAAGTTGGAAGAGATGAAGAAGAGCGCCTTCCTCGAACACCCCGACGTCGACTACCTGAACTACCTCGACGGCGACTCGGACATGGGGAGCGGCGACTTCATCGAGCTGATCAACGACGACTCGGACGCATCGGGACGCAAGATCCGAGTGACGTTCACCTGGAGCAGCAGCTCGTCGCCCGATGCAACGCGCATCGTCTACGGCTGCTGAGACGCTGCGTCAGCCGAAAGCACCGGGCGCGATGTCATCGGTCGTCCCGGTCAGCGCCGGAGCGTCGAGGCGGGCGACTCGCACGGCGACCGATCGCCCTTCGAGGCGGGTCTCGAGTGCCTGCACGAGGCGGGTGATGCCTCGAGGATCGTTCGTGGCGGCCAGGTCGACCGTGACCGAGCCGGTGGTGGCCGTGGCGTTCACGAACGACACCGACGTGCGTGGCCCGATCCAGGCCGCGACGAGTTCGGCGGCGATCACGTTCGGGTCGGTCGACCCGCCGACCCCGAGCACCTGCACCCACTGGACGACCACGTCGGAGATCGTCGACTCGACGCTCCCGTCGAGCTGCGCGACGAGCTCATCGTCGGGTTCTGGTGCTGCCGGCCCGGCGACCTCGACGACGACACGCTCACCGTTCACCGCGAGGTCGAGCAGCTCGTAGTCCTCGCCGAACTCGGTCGCGAGCCAGTCGACCATCAGCGGTTCGACCCGTTCGGCAGCGGTGAGCGCGTCGGCCTCGGTCTGGCCGGCGATGGCGACACCAGTCGACTGCTGCGCCCACCTGACTCTCACGACCGTCTCGTCACCGAGCACCGGTTCGAGCTCGTTGGCGAGGAGGAACTCGCGCGGGGGCTGCTCGGGACCGACGACGTCCACGGTGACCGTCGCGTCGACCACGTCGAACTGCTCGACGGTCAGGTCACGGTCGCCGATCCACTCGGTGATCGCGGCCTGCACCTCGTTGCGGGTCTGTGTCTCTCGCACGCCGCGGGCCGAGGCTGCGGTCAGTGGAATCGAGATACCGACGAAGACGACCACCACGACACCGACCACGCCGGCGACGACGGGATGTCGTGCGACGAGGCGGATCGTCGGCACCACTCCGGTCACGAACAGCACGAGCATCGAGACGACGACGATGGCGACGAGGTTCGTGAGGAACAGCAACCCGGCGCCCCATGCCAGGTTCCACTCGGCCCGCTCGAGCAGGAGCCCGACGCTCGCGAGCGGCGGCACCAACGCCACGGCCACGGCGACACCGGGCAGCGAGGTCGACAAGTCCTCACGAGCGACGGCATAGGCGCCCGCAGCACCGGCGGCGACCGCGACGATGAAGTCGCGCACGTCAGGACTCGTCCGGCTCACGATCTCGTTGGCCAGCTCGTAGTCCGGCAGCATCGCGCCCAGGAGCATGGACAGCAGGATCGAGCCGAGCACGCTCACCGCGACGACGAACCCGGCCCGGGCCATCCGCTGCGGAAGACCGAGGGCACACGCCGTCGCGAACGTGATGATCGGCGTCATCAGCGGCGCGACGAGCATCGCTCCGATCACCACTGCTGCGGAGTTCGCCATGAGGCCGACCGCGGCGATCGTGACCGACAGGGCGAGCATCACCCCGTAACGCAGCAGCGCGCCGTTGCTCTCTGCGGGCAACAGGCGGGACATGACGGTCCGACGCTCATCGGGAGTGAACCGGCCGTCGCTCAAGGCTTCCTCGACGATGGCGTCCAGACGCCCGGTGTCGGTCAGAGGATTGCCCACGGGTGAAACGCTACCCGGCCGTCATTCGAAGTACGGTGCGCCTCATGCCGGCTCGTCGGGTCTCGACTCCACCCCATCGCGCAGCGCGCCAGATGGAACGTCAGGGCGGCTGGATGGTCCGGGTCCAGGGGATGGCGGTGGCGCTCGTCGCGTCGCTGCCCCTCACGCTCGCCGGGCACTATCTGGCCAACGTCGCCGTCGGCACCACCGAACGGCCGCTCGGCATCGGTGCCCTGTGGCTGGTCGTGTTCCTCGTCGCCGGGCTCGGCATGATGGCCACCGCGCTCGGTGCCGTGCTGCCGGGCTGGCACGTGGTCGGCGGACGCCTGCCCGTCGTCGGAGTGCTGGTCGGCCTGGTCGTGGCGACCTTCGACTGGTCACACGTCGTCGACGCCTGGACGGGCTTCGTGTTGAACGGGGCCGGGGTCGGGGCCATCGTCGCCGGACTCCAGGTCATCTACTGGACCCCTCGACACCGGGTCACCCGCATCGCTCCCCGCCCTGGCGAGCGGGCGACCGAATGGCTCGCCGGCACCGTGGCACTCGCGGGCGCCTTCGCGTTCGTGTTGCCGCACCGGTCGACGGTCGATGGTGTGTCGGAGAGCTGCTCGCCGGCGTGGCTGATCGTCGAGTCCAGCTGCCTGACCCCGGACACGATCTGGTGGCCGATCCCCGCCGCGGCGATCCTCGGCGGCCTCACCCTCCTCGGCGTGCTGCACCACGATCCGTTCCTCGCTGACGAACGCGCCCGCTGAGCCCCAATCCCTGTAGTCCGGGGCCTGAAGTGCCGACAGGACCACCGGTAACGCACGCGCCGACACGAGGTCGGCGTGGATCGCAACGGGATCGGTTCAATCGTGGAGTCGAAGAAGGTCGTCGTCGTCGGGCAGGGCTATGTGGGCCTGCCGCTGGCCATGCTCGCCGTCGAGAAGGGTCATGAGGTCGTCGGGTACGACGTCGACCGTCATCGTGTCGAGAGCCTCCAGCAGGGCATCTCGTTCGTCGAGGACATCTCCGATGCCGAGGTGAAGGCCGCGCTCGACGCCGGTCGCTACGTCGCTTCCCACGAGGCGGAGTCGCTCGCCGACTTCGACGTGATCGTCATCACCGTGCCGACCCCGCTACGCGAATCGCTGCCCGACCTCTCGTTCATCGAGACCGCCGGCCACACGCTCGCCCCCTACCTGCGTCCCGGGGCGACCGTCGTGCTCGAATCCACGACCTATCCCGGCACCACCGAAGACCTCCTCGGTGGGCTGTTGGACGAGGCCACGGGCATGACCGCCGGTGTCGACTATCACCTCGGCTACTCCCCCGAGCGCATCGACCCGGGCAACCCGCGCTATGGCCTGCGCAACACGGCCAAGGTCGTCTCGGGGGTGAACCCCGAGTCGCTGCGTCACGTCCAGGCGTTCTACGACTCCGTGCTGGACCCGGACGAGAACGGCGATCCTCGCACGGTCGCGGTGTCCACGCCGAAGGAAGCCGAGCTCGCCAAGCTGCTCGAGAACACGTTCCGTCACGTCAACATCGCCCTCGTCAACGAGCTCGCGATGTTCGGCCACGACCTGGGCATCAACGTCTGGGAGGCGATCGACGCGGCGGCCACGAAGCCGTTCGGGTTCATGAAGTTCACGCCCGGTCCCGGCGTCGGCGGCCACTGCCTTCCGATCGATCCTTCGTACCTGTCGTGGCAGGTTCGTCGCAGCCTCGGTCGCACGTTCCGCTTCGTGGAGCTGGCGAACGACATCAACGAGCACATGCCGGACTACGTGACCGACCGTGTGATCGCAGCGCTGAACCGCAAGGCGCTCGCCGTCAACGGCGCCCGGATCCTCGTGCTCGGCCTCACCTACAAGGCCAACACCAGCGACGCTCGTGAGTCGCCGGCCATCGCGGTGGCCGAGCGTCTGCTCGCCATGGGGGCCGACCTGTACGCCGCCGACCCGCACGTGAGCGAGGCCCATCGCCTCGACCCGTTCATCAAGCTCGTCGATCTGACCGACGACGAGGTCGAGAAGGCCGACGCCGTCGTACTGCTGACCGACCATGCCGCGTTCGATCTGAACCACATCGCCGGCCTCACCGATCTGTTCATCGACACCCGGAACAAGGCCGTCGGCGACAGCGTCGACCGCCTCTGACGCCGAACCCGTTCGGCTGGACCGAGCCGGTGCAGCAACTGATCGGCCCTGCGACAGATCAGTCCTGGAGCAGCTCGACTGCCGCGTCGCGGTCGGGCAGGAACCCGGGTGTGTCGCGGCACAGCTCGACCATGATCCCGTTGGGGTCCATGAAGTAGATCGAGTGGCACCAGCCGTGGTCGACGTCCATGGCCGGCAGGATCCCCTCGTCGGCCATCCGCTGTTTCACAGCTGACTGCTGGGCCTCGTCGGCTCGGAACGCGCAGTGGTTCACCCAGAACGGCAACCCGACGGAGGCCGACACGTCGGTGGCGTAGTCGTCGCGCTCGCCGACGTTGCGGACCTCGAAGAACGCCATGGACGCGCCCGCACCGCAGTCGAAGAACAGGTGCCGCACGCGCGACTGGCCGTGTTCTTGCACCTCGGCGTGCGTGAGCGGGAAGCCCATCAGGTCCTCGTAGAAGTGGCGCGTGGCCTCGACATCTCGCGTGGCGTAGACGACGTGGTGGACTCCGTGACCGGACATGGGCACCTCCGGCTCCGAGTCTGCCGTACGGTCGACGCATGCAGCGATCCAGGGCACTCGTCCTCGACTTCGACGGGACCATCCTCGACAGCGAGTGGCCGATCTTCCAGGCCACCAACGACCTCTACGCCGAGTTCGGCATGGATCCGGTGCCGCTCGACGAGTGGCGCGAGACCATCGGCGTGGCCGACCACGAGATGCACCACGACTACCTCGGGCGTGTCATCGCGCAACACCCGTCGGAGACTCGGGCCGACCTGAGCGCCAGGCGCCTCGCGATCCGAGATCGACTGATGGCTGCCGAGACCATCCGCGCCGGCATCGATTCGTGGATCGACGCCGCCGTCACCGCGGGGCTGCCGATCGGGGTCGCGTCGAGCTCGACGCCGGACTGGGTCGAGGGCAACCTCGAGCGTCTCGGTCTCGCCCGTCACGTCGATGTCGTGGCGGCGACCCCCACGGGTCAGCCCGGCAAGCCCGACCCGGCCGTGTACCTGCGGGCATGTGCAGGTCTCGAGGTCGACCCTGCGGCGGCGCTGGCGATCGAGGACTCTCCGACCGGCCTCACCGCCGCGATCGCCGCAGGCATGCGCTGCGTCGTCGTCCCCAACCGCATCACCGCGGCGATGCGGTTCGACGGCGCACACCATCTGGCGCCCTCGCTGGACGACGTGAACCCCGCCGACTGGCTCGACCTCGGATGAGGCTCGACCTCGGCTGAGACGCTGCGTCGGCTGAGGCCCTGCCTCGGCTGAGGCCCTGTGTCGACTGAGCCTCCAACTCGGCTCTGTGTCAGCCGAACGCCGACGACGGCAGGTCCTTGGCGTCGCCCAGAGCTCCGTCGACGATCACCTTCGCCACGTGGGCGGCGGTGAGCCCTTCGGGGAAGCGCGGCGCGACACCGGCGACGGCTCGACCGGCGAGACCCGTCTCGGTGTGGGGCGGCCGTGCGTCGATGACTCGAATGCCCGAGCGACGCGCCTCGCGGGCGAGTCCTTCGTCGAATCGCATGAGGGCGGCTTTCGACCCGGCATAGGCGGCCATGCCCGGGAACCCCTGCTCTGCGACGAGGCCGGAGATGTTGACCAGCACGCCGCCGCGCTCGAGCCTGCCGAGTGCGGCCTTGGCGAGCAGCATCGGCATCATCGTGTTGATGAGGAAGAGCTCCTCGATCACGTCGACCTCCAGCTCGTCGACCGACCCGAAGGCCACGACACCGGCGGCGTTCACGATGTGGTCGATGCCGCCCATCGTCGCCACTGCAGTGGCGACGGCTGCTTCGACGGCCGTCGGGTCGCGGAGGTCGCCGACGACGTGGGCGTCGCCGACGGCGGCCTGCAGCCGTGCGGCGTCTCGTCCTGCGCCGACGACCTGTGCGCCCCGGCTGCGGTACTCAGCGGCGATCGCCGACCCGAGTCCACCGGAGGCGCCGACCACGAGCACTCTGAGCGGGGCGGCAGTGGTTGCGGCAGTGGTTGCGGCGGTGTCGGTCATGTCGACGAGTGTGCCCACCCACACCGGGCTTCGAGAGATCGTCGAGGTGTGACCTGTGCCGGTCTGGTTGAATCGCAGCAGACCACGAGGGGGACGCATGCCGACCGGCGCCGACGTCATGTTCGAGACCGCACGACGGGCAGGGGTCGACACCTGCTTCGCCAATCCGGGCACCACCGAGATGGCCATGGTCGCCTCGCTCGACCGGGTGGAGGTCCGGGCGGTCCTGGTCCAGTTCGAGGGCGTGGCGTCAGGCGCGGCCGACGGCTTCTGGCGAGTGACCGGACGCCCGGCGATCGGTCTGTTCCACCTCGGCCCCGGCTTCGCGAATGCCCTGGCCAACGTCCACAACGCTCGACGGGGTGCCTCGCCGGTCGTGAACATGATCGGCGACCAGACCCGCGACCACCTCTCTGCCGACGCGCCGCTCACGTCCCAGATCGAGCTGCTGACCGAGTGGGGAGGCTGGACCCGTCACGTCGCTGCGCCCGAGACCGCCGCCGGTGACATGGCCGAGGCGATCGTCGCTGCGACCACCGGACGCGGCGGCCCCGCATCGCTCATCGTCCCTGCCGACGTGACGTGGGAGGACGCGCCGACTGAGATCCCGTCGTTCTCGTTCGGTACCGGCGCAGCCGTCGACGCCGACGAGGTCGCTGTTGCGGCTGCAGCGCTTCGAGCCGAGGACGCGATGCTCGTCATCGGCGGCGCCTGGTTCACCGCCGAGATGGCCGCCGACGTGGCAGCGATCCGCGCCGCCACCGGCTGTCGAGCCACGACCTATCGGGTGCCGAACAACGACGCCGGTGCCGACGTCCACGGCGTGGCGCCGCTCCCCTACTTCCCCGAACAGGCGATGGGCGTCCTCGCCGGCGTCCGACGGGCCGTCATGGTCGGCACTCCCGAACCCGTCACCTTCTTCGGCTACCCGGACGTGCCGTCGACCACGCTCCCCGCCGATGCCGAGCGGGTCTTCCTCGGTGGCGAGGACGTCGATGTCGCCGCAGCGCTCAGGGCGTTGGTCGACGAACTCGGTGCCACTCCCGTCGCGGTCGAGTCGCGTCCCGCGATCGACGTGCCGACCGGTTCGCTCGATGCGGAGAAGCTCGGCGCCACCGTCGCCTCGCTGTTGCCGGAGAACTCGATCGTGGTGCAGGAAGGCGTGACGTCAGCGGCAGGTCTCCTCCGCAACGCCCCGCGCGCTACTCGCCACCGGACCATCGGACCGACCGGTGGGGCGATCGGCGGCGGGCTCCCTCTCGCCGTGGGTGCAGCAGTGGGCGCGCCGGATGCTCGGGTCGTCGCGTTCCAGGCCGACGGCTCGTCGCTCTACACGATCCAGTCGTTGTGGACCATGGCCCGGGAGGGCCTCGACGTGACCGTCGTGATCTGCAACAACCAGCGGTACGCCATCCTCGAGGTCGAGCTCGCCCGAGCGGGTGTCACGGAGCCCGGACCGAAGGCGGCATCGCTCACGTCGCTGGCCGATCCTGCGGTCGACTTCGTCTCTCTCGCCGCGGGCTTCGGCGTACCGGGCGAACGGGTCGACACGGTCGAGGCACTGGTCGCGGCGATGCAGCGCGGCGCCGAAGCCGAGGGGCCGTACCTCGTCGAGGCGATGCTCTGACGGCGTCGACGCGGCGTCCGTCGACGATGTGACGCGCTCGCGGCCTCGCGAGCGACAAGAATGCTGCGAGGCTGTGTGGGCCGCGCGACGCCGCAGACGCGGTGAGGAGTCGAATGTCGTTCTTGAGGTGGTGGTTTCCGGCCGCGCTCGCAGTGGCGCTCTTGCTCGGTGCGGTCTTCGGACTCGCCACCGCGACGACGAGCGACGACGAACTCGACGCTGCGCCGACCACCACCGAGGCCGTCGACGAGACCAGCACCTCCGCCGTCGACACGACCGAAGCCGACGCTGCCGTTGTCGACGACGACACCACGACGTCCACGTCGGAAGCGGTCAACGCCGCCGAGGCAGCGACCAACACCACCACTCCGGTCGACGTCTCCGAAGTCGTCGACACCCAGCCCGGCTGGCTCCTGCGCACTCGCAGCTCCCGCGACCTCCCACCGATGCTGCCCATTCCCGAGCAGACCGCACTGGTGGTCGCCGACCTCGACGGCGACGGCATCGATGACCTGATCATCGGAGGCCGCGGCGGCCCGAACGCGATCCAGTGGCTCCAGCGTGAGGGCGACGGGTGGACGAACCGGGTCATCGAGCCGGCGGAACTGTCGATCGAAGCCGGCGGCACGTCGCACGACATCGACGGCGACGGCGATCTCGACCTCGTCTTCGGTGGCGACTTCTCGACCAGCGAGGTCTGGTGGTGGGAGAACCCTGCGCCCGACTTCGGTGAGGCGTGGACACGCCGCACCATCAAGAACGACGACGGCCCGATGCACCACGACATGCTCATCGCCGACATCGACGGCGACGCGGTCGGCGAGCTGGTGTTCTGGAACCAGCGTGCGAACGACGGTCCGACCCTGTGGGCAGCCGACATTCCCGACGACCCGTCGGTCGACGCGCCGTGGCAGCGCCGGGCGCTCTGGACAGCCGGTGGGAATCGCGAAGGCCTCGCGGCACGCGACATGAACGACGACGGCGACATCGATCTCGTCGCCGGCGGCAACCTGCTGCTCAACGACGGCGCCGGCAACTTCCAGGCCGTCCCCGTCGCCGAAGATCTCGCCGGTGGCCGGGCCCAGGTCGCCCAGATCGTCGCCGGCGGTGCGCCCGAGCTGATCTTCGATTCAGGCGATGCGGTCGGCCCGCTCGCCTGGTTCCAGTGGAACGGCGAGGTGTGGCAGCGCAACGTGCTGCTCGACGCCTCTCGGCTCGGCCACAGCCTCGATGTCGCCGACGCCGACGGTGACGGCGACGTCGACATCCTGAGCGCGGAGATGCACCTCCAGGCCGGCGACGACGCCAAGGCGCGGGTGTTCCTCAACAACGGCGACGGCACGTTCACCGTGGAAGAGCTGGCGACCGGGATGGACAACCACGAGAGCCAGTTCGCCGACGTCGACGGCGACGGCGACGCCGACATCGTCAGCAAACCGTTCAACTGGTTCACGCCTCGGATCGACATCTGGGAACAGACCGACGTCCCGGTCCTCGCTGCCGACTGGGAGCGCGTCGTCGTGGGCGACGGCCGCACCGATCAGGCCATCTTCGTGCTGCCGACCGACATCGACGGCGATGGCGACTTCGATCTCGCTTCGGGCCCGAACGTGTTGATCAACCCCGGGAACCCGCGTGACGACTGGTTCGTCCAGCCGATCGGCGATGGGTTCAACCAGGTCATCCTGGCCGAGGACCTCGACGGCGACGGCGACGTCGACCTCGTGGGCACCCAGGGTGTCGGCGCGGCACCGAACCCGAATCTGATCTGGGCTCGCAACGACGGCGACTCGTTCGCCGTGTTCACGAACATCGAACCCGGCACCGGCGACTTCCCGCAGGG
>JAHDHM010000107.1:7777-9954 GCA_020631315.1 Acidimicrobiales bacterium | reverse complement strand
GCCGTTCTCCCAGCGGTTCTGCGCGACATGCGCGCAGGACCGCTGGATGTTGGCCGTACCGGCTCTCCTGACGCATCATCGAGGGAGTCGAACAGGGACTCGGCTGGGGGAAATGACGATGGCCGAACACGATCTGGTGATCCGCAACGGGACGGTGATCGACGGGACGGGCGCCGGCCGCCGGACCGCTGACGTGGCGGTGAAGGACGGCATCGTCACTGAAGTCGGCGTCGTCGACGGAAGGGGCGCACAGGAGATCGACGCTGACGGTCGGTTCGTGCAGCCCGGTTTCGTCGACATCCACACGCACTACGACGGACAGGCCACGTGGGACCAGCAGCTCGCACCGTCGAGCTGGCACGGCGTCACCACCGCCGTCATGGGCAACTGTGGCGTCGGCTTCGCCCCTGTGCACGAGCAGGACCACGAACGCCTCATCCAGCTGATGGAGGGCGTCGAGGACATCCCGGGCACCGCGCTGCACGAGGGTCTGCCGTGGAACTGGACGACGTTCGAGGACTACCTCGACGCACTCGACGAACGACCCCGCGACATCGACCTCGGAGCACAGGTCCCGCACGCCGCCGTACGCCTGCACGTGATGGGCGACCGGTCGATGACCCAAGAGCCGGCGACGGCTGATGACATCGCCCAGATGGCCGAGATCGCCCGCCGCGGGATCCTCGCCGGCGCGCTCGGCTTCACGACCTCACGCACGCTCAACCACAAGACGTCGCTGGGTGAACCGACACCGACGCTGAAGGCCGAGTTCGACGAACTCGTGGGTATCGCCGAAGCCATCGGCACCACCGGCACCGGTGTGCTCCAGGTGGTGAGCGACCTCGCCGACTTCGACAGCGAGTTCGCGCTGGCCGAGGCGATGGCCCGCCGGTCCGGTCGGCCGATCTCGATCTCCGTCGCCCAGGCGTGGCAGCGTCCCGACATGTGGCGGGAGACCCTCGACGCCATGGCCGCTGCCAACGAGACGGGCGTGACGATGCGGGGCCAGGTCGCTGCTCGGCCCGTCGGGCTGCTCCTCGGTCACCAGGGAACGCTCAGCCCGTTCATGGGCTGCCCGACCTACGAGATCCTGCGGGACCTGCCGCACGACGAGCGCATCGCAGAGCTTCGCCGCCCCGACGTGAAGGCCCGGATCATCGCCGAACGCGAGCAGCCGAACGACTCGTTCGTGCTCGGCGCCAGGGCCGCGACGCGCTGGCAGGCCATGTACGAGCTGTCCGATCCGCCCTGTTACGAACCGGCTGCCGACGACGACCTCGCGTCGCGTGCGGCTCGTGAGGGCCGTGAGCCGATCGACCTCGCCTATGACCTGCTGCTCGAGCGCGACGGCACGGCCCTCATCTACATCCCGACGTTGAACTGGGCCGAGAAGAACCTCGACGCGGTGCGCGACATGCTGATGCACCCGGCCGCCGTGCCGGGGCTCAGCGACGGCGGCGCCCACGTCGGCACGATCTGCGACGTCAGCTTCCCGTCGACGCTGCTGCAGTGGTGGGGGCGGGACCGCCCGCACGGCCGCATCCCGGTCGAGCGCCTCGTGCATCTCCAGAGCCGGGCGACCGCCGAGACGGTCGGGCTGTTGGACCGGGGCATCCTCGCTCCCGGCTACCGGGCCGACATCAACGTGGTCGACTTCGACGCGCTGACCGTCCACTTGCCCGACATCGTCCCCGACCTGCCCGCAGGCGGCCGACGTCTGCTGCAGCGGGCCACCGGCTACGACCACACCTTCGTCGCTGGCGTCGAGGTGGCGAGCAACTCCGAGTCGACCGGCGCCACGCCGGGACGTCTGGTCCGCGGCGCACAGCCGGCACCCGCATGACGACCACGACGACCACAGCTGCAGCGGCCGCCGTCGCACGAAGCCACGCCGAGAAGACCGAGCAGGCCGGACGGCTCGAACCTGCGGTGTTCGACGCGCTCGTCGATGCCGGTGCATTGCGTCGCTGGGTCGCGGCGCCGATCGGTGAGTCGGCCAGCGTGCTGCACGTGCTGCGCGACATCGAGACCTACAGCCACGCCGACGGTGCCACCGGCTGGTGCGTGATGATCGCCAACACGACGGCGCTCACTTCACATCGGTTGCCCGAGCCGTGGCGGTCGACCATCTATGCCGACCCGGCAGCGTGCACCGGCGGGTTCGGCCGCCCGTCGGG
>JAHDHM010000107.1:0-7767 GCA_020631315.1 Acidimicrobiales bacterium | reverse complement strand
GAGATCACCGGCCGCTGGTCGTGGGGATCAGGCACCAACCACTGCACCTGGATCGGCGGCGGAGTGATGGTCGTCGACGCCGACGGTGAACGTGCTCGAACTGCCGACGGCGCGTCGACACCCTTCGTCTTCTTCGACCCGGCCGATGTCGAACTGCTCGACACCTGGCACGTCGCGGGCCTGAAGGGCACGGCATCGACCGACTACGCGACCACTCGGGCCTTCGTCCCCGAGGGCCGTTGGGTGCAGCTCGTCGGCTCCGAGTCGTTGGTCGACGGGCCGTTGGGAAGGTTCCCGTTCTTCGGCGCGCTCGCCGCCGGGGTGGCGGCCTGCCTGATCGGGCTCGGTTCGAGGGCCGTCGAGGAGTTCCAAGCGCTCGGCGATCTCCTGTCACCGGTGTCGCCGAAGGCCCTCGGCGAGCGGACGAGCTCGCAGACCGTGCTGGCCCGGTCGATGAACGACATCGGACAAGCCAGGGCGTACCTGCACCAGACCGTCGAACGGATGTGGGCCGCCGCCGAGTCGGGCGAGGGCAGCAGCGAGGCCGAACGGGTCGAGTTGCGAATGGCCTGCATCGGTGCAGCGGAACGAGCTGTCGCCGCGGTCGACCGGTGCTTCACCGCCGCGGGTGGCGTCGCCGTGTACGAGACCAGCCCTCTGCAGCGGGTGTTTCGCGACACGCACGTGGCCGCGAGCCACGCCATGGTCGCCGGCAAGACCCTCGAGCCCCTCGGCCGCCACGCCTTCGGCCTCCCCACCGACACCCGCCTGTTCTGACCCGCCTGACCCGAGCGTCAGCGCCAGGTGGCGTCGTCGTCCGGGCCGAAGTCGTCCCAACTGGGCTCGGACGCGCTGGGCTCGGGCTCGCTCGCCGGTGACAGCGCGTCTGTCGCCGGTGCAGACGATGCCGTCTCGATCTCGCCGGCCGCCGGCTCAGTCGGTGCGGCCGCAACGGGCTCGATGTCGACGCTCGACCGTGCGGCGACGACGGCGGCGAGGAACGTGGTGATCGGCACTGCGGCGACGAGCCCGATCGAGCCACAGAGGGTTCGGACGATCTCGACGGCCACGAGCTCGCTGTTGGCGATCATCACGAGCGACTGGTCGGAGATGGCGAACAGCAGCAGGATCGGCAGGCTCGCTCCGACATAGGCCAGCAGCAGGGTGTTGACCGTGGCGGCGATGTGCTCTCGGCCGACGCTGATGCCCGACGCCATCAGCTCCCGGACGCCGAGGTGTGGTGCTCTGCGGTGCACCTCGGCCACGGTGGCGACCTGGGTGACGGTGACGTCGTCGAGCGCGCCGAGCGCCCCGAGCACCGCACCGCCGAGGATCAGCGCTGCCATGTCGATGTCGCCGGCGATGAACGGGATCGTCAACGCCTCCTCGGAGGCCAGACCGGTGAAGCGGCTCAGCTCGAAGAACATCCACGACAACCCGAGGGTCAGCAGCAGTGCCGACAGGGTGCCGGCCAAGGCGATCGTGGTCGTGGGCACCCAACCATGCGACAGGTAGAGCGTGACGATGGCGATCGCAGCCGCAGCGACGACCGACACGAGCAACGGATCGTTGCCATCGAGCACCGACGGCGCGACGAAGGCGACGAGCAGCACGATGGTCGTCGCCATCGACAGCAGTGCGAACACGCCACGCAGTCGGCCGAGCGCCAACACCACGACGACGAACACGATCGCCAACACCAGCAGCGGCGTGCGACGGTCCTGGTCGGCGTAGAAGTAGAAGTTCGTGGTCGGCTCGAACCCGATGATGATGTCGTCGCCGACCGACACGCGGGGTGCGGCTTGGTCGAACGTCAGGTTGAACTCGGGCAACGCGATCAACGCACCCGACTCCTCACCGCTGGTGAGGATCACCTCGATCTGTCGGCAGACCTGCTCGTTGTCCGGTGTGGAGTACGAGCACGGGCCGTCGAGGACGGTCTCGACGGTGCCGGTCAACCGATCGGTCACGAGACCGAACTCCGCGGCATTGGCGATGGCCTCGTCGCGGCCCTCGCTCGTCGGCCACAGGAGCACCAGCCCGACCACCGTCGCGGCGGCGATCGCGATGATCGCGACCGTCACGCCGCGCAGCGTCGCATCACCACGCAGCTCGGACCACGAGTCGTGCACGTGGCCGTGAGCATGGTCGTTCCCGTGGCTGTGCTCGTGTGGGCTGTCGTGGACGTGATGCCCGTGATCGCTCATCGGGCTGTCAGCGTAGGACCTGCCGCCGAACGAATCGGGGCAGGTCCCAGGTCCGCGGCCTCGCTCAGAGCTTCTTGCGGGGCACGTCCGCGTTCTTCAGCATGTTGCCGTTCTCGTCGATGATCCCGGCCTTGGAGCCGAGCGACAGAGGGTTTGCAGCGAAGAGATCGGCACGGTGGATGACCAC
The DNA here is from genome assembly GCA_020631315.1 of Acidimicrobiales bacterium. The sequence continues at coordinate 5,373 of JAHDHM010000107.1, read as the reverse complement.
CCACTTGTAGCCCGGGAGCTTCTTCGCACGCTTGAACGCCGCCTTCAGGTCCATCTGATCAGCGGCGACGATCACCGCGCCCTTCTCACAGACCAGGTCCGCGGCGCCCGACGGGTCGTCGGTGGCGTCGAGGTTGGTGCGGGTGACGGCGATGAGTGCTTCCTGGTCCAGACGGGCCATGACGTGTCCTCGGTGAGCTCGTGGGGGAGTGGGCGAACGTGCTGATTCCGGCGCCGACGTCAGTCGTCGGAGCGAAGGATCTCGGTGACGGCGTCGATCGCCTTCTCGGCGTCGGGGCCCTCGGCCTCGATGGTGGCGACGGCGCCGGTCGAGGCGCCCAGAGCCAACACGCTCATGATGCTGTTGGCCTTGGCGGTCTTCTCGCCGACGTTGATCGTCACGTTGGCGTCGAGGCTCTTCATGAGCTCGACGAGTTCGGCCGCGGGGCGTGCGTGCAGGCCCTGCGGGTTGGTCACGGTGACCTCGGAGGTGAGTGTGCTCATCAGTCGTCGTCTTCCTCGTCGGGCGCCGTGGTCAGATGGGTGTGGATGACCGCCGGATCATCGACGGTGGAGAGATGCTGGCAGAGGTCCTCGTCTTGGAGAACCTCTGCCAGCTGCGCGAGAACAGCGATGTGGTCCTCGCCGACGGCCGCCAAGCCGACGACGAGATGGGCGGTCCCGTGCACCCAGTCCACACCTGCAGGAAACTGAGCAACGACGATCGCCGTGCGCTCGATGTACTGCTTGCTCTCGAGAACCCCGTGGGGCAGGGCGATGCCGTTGCCGAGGTAGGTCGTCATGACCTCCTCACGTGCGTGCATCCCGGAGACGTACTCCGCGGACACCGCACCCCTCTCGACGAGGCAGCCGCCCACGAGCTCGATCGCATCCTTCATGGAGTCGGCAGTGCAGCCGACGAGGACGTCCTCGAGCCCCAGGACCTCGAGCGGGTTGGTGACCCCGCTCACAGGACGGAGGTGATGGTCGAGCCGGCCTTGAGGTCCTCGACCAGACCCTTCACCGCAGGGTCGTTCATGAACAGCGTGATCGGGATGATGGCCGCGCTGGGCACCGCTTCGCGGGCCTGCTTGGCCAGACCGTTGTGCACGACGATGACGTCGGCAGCGTCGGTCAGCTGGCCAACCGGGCAGTGCACGACGTTGATGTCGAGCTTCGCCTTCTTGACCATCTTCTTGAGCTGGTTGGCACCCATGAGGCTGCTTCCCATGCCCGCTTCGCACGCGAACACGATCAGATCGATCTCGTCCGGTGACTTCGTGATTCGGTCGCTCATGAAATTCTCCCTTTCCACCCAGGTAGATCATTCGGGGGCTGGGCATCCCTGCACACCCAGCCCCCGAGGATCAGTGGCTCAGGCCCCGACTCCGGGGACGCCGGCCAGTGCATCGCCCATCGACGTGTCGTCGCTGGTGTCGTTGACGTCCTTGACCGGGAACATCCGCAGCAGGATGACACCGACGAAGAACGCCGCCGCAGCACCCACGGCGATACCGGCGAAGACACCGAACGCTGCCGCACCCTCAGAGGGCAGGAAGGTGATGTAGGCGAAGATCGAGCCGGGCGAAGGCGGACCCGTGAGCCCGGCGTCGAAGATGCTGAACACGATGTCGGCGGAGATACCGCCGGCCCACATGGCGCCGATCATGACCGGGTTCATGAGGACGTACGGGAAGTACACCTCGTGGATGCCACCGAAGAAGTGGATGATGATCGAGCCAGGAGCGGACTGCTTGGCGAGGCCCTTGCCGGCGAACCAGTAGGCGAGCAGCAGACCGAGGCCGGGGCCGGGGTTCGACTCGAGCATGAAGTAGATGGAGCGGCCGTTCTCGGCGACATCTGCGGTACCGAGCGGCGTCAGGACGCCGTGGTTGATCGCGTTGTTCAGGAACAGCACCTTGCCGACCTCGATCGGAAGGTCCATCAGCGGCAGGAGGCCTGCGTCGTCGATGCCCTCGACCATGCTGCCGAACGCCTCGGCGACGGTCGACATGACCGGGCCGATGACGACGTAGCCGACGAGTGCGACGACGGTGGCGGCGATGCCCTGCGAGAAGTTGTTGACGAGCATCTCGAAGCCGGCCGGAGCCTTGTCCTCGAGACGGTTGTCGATCTCACGCATGACGTAACCGGCCAGCGGGCCGATGATCATGGCGCCCAGGAACTGCGGCGGGTCGATGCCGACCGCCTCGCCGTTCGAGGTGATCTCGGTGGCAGCGCCACCGATCACGCCGAACACACCCACGACGGCTGCGACGCCGCCACGGTGGCCGTGGATCAACTTACCGCCGCTGTACGCAACGAGTGCGGGCAGCATGTACTTGATCATCGGGCCGACGAGATCACCGGTGATCTCGCCCCAGTCCCAGTCGAGCGACGTCTTTGCCAGCCAGCCTGTCGGAATGAACAGTGCCGTGATCAAACCCCAGGCGATGAAGGCGCCGATGTTGGGAATGACCATGCTGGAAAGGAAGCCGCCAAGACGTTGAATACGTGCAAGCATGCGTGGGTTCCTCCCCCAATTGATAATGCGCCCGACATACTTCCGTCACGGTGTGACGCGTGCCACTCCCAAATAGTCGTCCCGACGATGTGACAATCGACGGCGAATCGGGCGGGTTTGGCAGCGTGGAACAAGGACAATCTGGCACGCTGTGCCACGCTGAAGGGTCATTTCGGGCCATAGGGACACGCAGTGTGGTCGTCTGGTTGATCGGCGCGCACGGGCCCGGGGCAATGGTCCAGACAGACGGACGACAGCAAGTCGAAACAATCGACGGCTGCGGTCGGATCGGCACATCACACCGACACCGAGTCGGTGTGTCAGGGCGCGGCGGCGTTGACGCGGCTCACGTCGCCGGCCGACAGCAGCGGGCTGACCACCACCACCGGTGCATCGTGCTCGTCGACCGGCACGGTCGAGATGACCAGGTCGTAGTTGCGGTGGTCGAGCTCTTCGTAGCCCGACTCCGACAGCACCTCGACCAGATCGAACTCGGGGAACTCGGCCTGGATCCGCGAGACCAGGACCCACGCGGTCGCCATGCCACTCGGGCAGACCACGAGCGCCCGACGGCGAGGACGCAGGCGCGCCCGTTCCATGGCGCCGGACAGGTACATCGTCAGGAAGCCGACCTCGTCGTCGGCGACGGTCGAGCCGATGTGGCTCTCGAGCAGCTCTCCGAGGGCGCCGGCGACCTCGTGCACATCCGGGTAGCGCTCCCGCACCTCGGCGAGCAGTGGGTTGTGCACCGGGAGTCCGTGGCGGAGGCGTACGACGAGTCGTTCCAGGTGTGACTTCACCCCACGCCGCAGCTCGACGTCGTCGATGAGCACCGGATGGAGCCGGTCCGCGGCCTCGCCGAGGAGGCGATCGAGGAGCGTCGATCGCTCCACCGGGCGCCGACACGGTGTTGAGCGCATCGAGTCCGAGCAGATACTCGGTGATGGCCCCTCGTTCGGAGTCGAGCAACGTGCCGCCGAGCAGCTCCTCGATCGCCGGCTGCAAGCCTTCGACCGCGGGCGCGATCGGGTGATCGAGCACCGAGCGCTGGAGGCCGGCCTCCACGTCGACCATTCGGCGCATCCCGATGCGGGCGATCGTGACCGCGAGGTAGACGCTGAACACGGTCTCGGCTCGCGAGTCGGCCAGTCGCCGACCGAGCGGGCTGGACCGCACGATGGCAGCGGCTTCGGTGAGGGGCAGCTCCTGCAGCCGTTCGCGCAGACCGACCGGGACGCGGGCCTGCTGCTGCTCGCGTCGGCGGTCGTCGTCACCGAGGTACGCGTCGAGCACGGACTCGGGGATCGTCTCGAGGATGAGCTGCACCATCACCTGGCGCACCCGACGCTCGGTGCCGGCGACGACCAGGCCCTGGCCGGGCCGACGGATGAGCGGCAGGCCGTTGCGTTCGAGCCACGGCTCGCACAACCGCAGGTCGCGGCGCGCCGAGGTCTTCGAGACCTCCAGCTCGTCGTGGATGACGTCGAGCGAGGTCACCTCCGGCGCCGACCAGAGCAGGGCCGCGATGATCATGTGGCTGCGCTCGTCGGGCGAGTACACCCGCGGTGCTTCGGAACGGCCGGTCAGATCCTCGATGATGCGAGCCCGCTGCTCGGGAGTCGCGTCGACGATGAGCCCGACGCCGTGTTCCTCGAGGTACGACGAGACGTTCGGCAGCCGGTAGCGGACCACGCGCTGGCTCAGTCCGAGGTCGGCGGCCAGGTCAGCGGTGCTGTGCGGCTCGGTCTGTTCGAGCAACCAGCGGGCGATCCGGATGACCCGGCTGTCGAGGTGGATGCTCACACCGCTGCTCGCCAGTCGGCGACGATGCCACGAGCAGCTGATGCCGAGGGCGCAGCCAGGGCTCGCTGCAGCATCTCGTCGGCGCCCCCAGGTGACAGGGCGTCGATCGTCGCCTTGATCTCGTTGACCATCTTCCCGGCGACGCTGAGCTTGGCGATGCCCATCGCTGCGAACAGCGTGGCCGCGTCGGCGTCGGCGGCAGCGAGGCCGCACACCGCAGCGGGCACACCGTGGCGTCGGCCGGCGGCAGCGGTCATCGCACACAGCGACATGACCGCAGGGTGAAGGGGGTCTTGGAGGTGGCCGAGACCGTCGCTCATGCGGTCCGCCGCCATCGCGTACTGGGTCAGGTCGTTGCTGCCGATGGAGAAGAAATCGACGTGCGGTGCCACCGCATCCGCGGACAACGCGATCGCCGGCACCTCGACCATGACGCCGACCTTCAGGATCCCCGGCTGGGGCGCATCGGCCCGGATCTTCTCGATCCACTCCCGTAGCTCGATCACCTCGTCGACCGTCGTGATCATCGGGAGCATCATCCAGACCTCCCGCTCGGCGGCGACCGAGACGATGGCCCGTACCTGAGCCTCGAACAGCTCGGGGAACAGGCGGTAGAGGCGGGCGCCACGCACGCCGAGGAACGGGTTCTCCTCCTCGGGCACGTCGAGGTAGGGGGCGGGCTTGTCGCCGCCGATGTCGAACGTCCGGATCACCACCGGATCGTCGAACGCCTCCACAGCCCGGGCGTAGAAGTCACGCTGCTCGTCCTCCGACGGGGGCGCGTCCCGGTCCAGGAACAGGAACTCGGTGCGGAGCAGGCCGACACCGTCGGCGCCGGCGGCCACGCCGCTGTCGATGTCGGCGCCCGTGGCGACGTTGGCCGCGACGGTGATGGGAGTCTCCCCGAAGGCGACTCGCCTGCCCATGTAGGTCGCGGTGAACTCACGTCGGCGTTCGTTCTCGGCGATGGCCGCTTCGACGTCGGCGCGGGTGGCGTCCGACGGGTCGATCACCACCTCGCCCGACACGCCGTCGAGGGTCACCTCG
>JAHDHM010000106.1 GCA_020631315.1 Acidimicrobiales bacterium | reverse complement strand
AGAGACACCACCCGAAGGCGGCGACACCCTCTTCGCCAGTGTCGGGGCCGCCTACGACGCGCTGTCACCAGGTCTGCAGCGAACCCTCGAGACGCTTCGGGTACGTCACACCAACCGTCACGTGTTCGGTGAGGCGGCGCCGAACCGACAGGGCGAGGGTGGACGCATCGTCACCGACGACGATCTCGTGAGCGACGCCGTGCACCCGGCGGTCATCCGTCATCCGGAGACCGGGCGCAAACTGCTGTACGTGAACATCGCCTTCGTGCGTGGTTTCGTCGACTGGACCGACGAGGAGTCGCGCCCGCTGCTGCACCACCTCTACGAGCACATCGCCCAGGAGCAGTTCACCTATCGGTTCCGGTGGGAGCCGGGCTCGATCGCCATGTGGGACAACCGATCCACCTGGCACAACGCCATGAACGACTACTTCGGTCACCGCCGACTGATGCACCGGATCACCGTGGCCGGTGTGCCGCTCACCGGTCCGGTCGACGAACTCGCCGCCTGAGGAGGAGACCACGATGCGGCTCGGATGTGCACTCGCCCCGGTACGTCTCGGCGGTGGGCCAGTCGGGCCGGGCACCATCGAGGAGTGGGCCCGCACGGCCGAGGACCTCGGGTATTCGTCGTTGTGGACGTTCGACGCCGTCGGCCGAGGCTTCATGCTCTCCGAGCCGTTGATCTCGTTGGCGCTCGCCGCATCGGCCACGACAGAGCTCGAACTCGGCACCGGGATCATGCAACTCCCGATCCGCGGCGCGGCCGATGTCGCGCATCGGGCGCTGACGCTCGAAGCGGTCGCCCCGGGGCGGGTCCTGCTCGGCGTCGGACCCGGCTCGACCGCCGCCGACTTCCATGCGTTCGGCGGCGAGTACTCGTCGCGCTTCGACCGCTTCGACGAGCAGTGGGTCGAACTCCAGGGGTTCGTCAGGGACGGTGCTGTGGGCGATCGGAACCTCTCCCCGTGGCCGTCGATCGGAGACGGCCCGGCACTGGCGCTCGCTGGTTGGCGAGGTGGCTGGGTCGAACGGGCCGCACGTGAAGCCGACGCCTGGATCGCGTCGGGATTCCACGCCGACGACGACTCGCTCGCTGACGGCCTGGCGCGCTATCGAGCCGCAGGTGGTCAGCGCGCCGTCGTGACCAACGTGCAGACCGCCGAAAGACTCGACGCGGCGGTCGACCGCATCCGCAGGCTGGGCGACATCGGATTCGACGACGTCGTGGTCGTCGACTTCGGTCGACGAGAGAGCGGCTCGCCGAGATCCACCAGGAAGTGTTCGCATGAGCGAGTTGACCGACCACCTGTGGGAGCGCTTCGGACGGCTCACGTCGGCCGACGTCCCCGACGGTCCCGCCGAGATCGCCCGACAGTGTGTGCTCGACTGGTTCGGCGTCGCACGTGCCGGCGCGGACGAACCGCTCGCGGAGATCCTGCGCTCCACCCACGCCGGCGGTGACGGGCCGTGTTCGGTGCTCGGTGGTGCTCGAGCCGACGAGGAGCGAGCTGCGCTCGTGAACGGTGCGATCGGCCATGCTCTCGACTTCGACGACACCTCGCCGCTGATGGGTGGGCACCCGACGGTTCCGGTGTTGCCCGCCGCACTCGCGGTGGTGGAGTCGTCGGGCCGCTCCGGCGCCGATCTTCTGACGGCGTACGTGGTCGGGCACGAGGTCCAGGCTCGGATCGGATCGGCGATCGGTGTCGACCACTATCGACGCGGCTGGCACCAGACCGCGACCGTCGGGGTGTTCGGTGCCACCGCAGCCGTCGCGTGGCTGCTCGAACTCGACGCCGAGCAGTTCGGCCACGCCATGGGCATCGCTGCCAGCAACGCATCGGGCGTGAAGGCCAACTTCGGGACGATGACCAAGCCGCTGCACGCAGGTCAGGCCGCGTCGCGCGGCGTGATGGCGGCGCGACTCGCCGCAGCAGGGTTCACCGCGGACAGCACCGCCATCGACGGAAACCAGGGACTCACCCAGGCAGCCAGCAGCGGCGACTTCCGCTCGGACCGGGTGCACGGTCTCGACGGTGACTGGGCGCTGCCCCGCACGCTGTTCAAGTTCCACGCCGCCTGCCACCTCACGCACGCCGGCATCGAAGCAACCCGTTCGCTCGTCACAGCGCACGGCATCAGTGCAGCCGACGTCGACGGCATTCGTCTCACGGTCAACCCGGCGATCCTCGACGTGTGCGGCATCCCAGAACCGACGACGGGGCTGGAGGCCAAGTTCAGCCTCACCGGCACGCAGGCGTTCGTGCTCCACGGCATCGACACCATGTCCATCGACTCGTTCGAGGACGCACCCGTGCGACGCGACGACGTCCAGGCGACGCTGCGTCGGGTCGAGATCGAGACCGATGCGACGCTCGGCAACATGGAGTCGTCCGTGGCCCTGCGCGTCGGCACCGAAGAGCTGACCGCGTGCGCCGACGTCATGCGTCCCGCGACCGATCTGGCTGCACAACGCAGTTCGCTCGAATCGAAGTACCGCGCGTTGACCGGAGCCGACCCGGGCGACGTCGTCGCCGCGTTGGGATCCGGGGGTCGGAACGGACTCGTCGAACTGCTCGGATGACCGCCTGCTGCGTGGCGTCGCTCACCCGTCGAGACACATCACCCCAGACGTCATCGCCCCGGCATCTCGCCGCCGGGTACGGTCGCCGACGAATCCCGGCCGTTCGGCGCGGGATCCCGAGCCTCAGGAGATCCCATGAGCACCATGCCCCTCGAACAGGCCATCGCCGTCAGCCGTCAGGTGATGTCGAACGTGACCGCTGAGCAGATGAGCGACCCGACGCCGTGCGCGTCCTGGGACGTGTCCGCGCTCATCAACCACATGATCAACGCGCCCGCGTTCTTCCGGGCCGGCGTCGAAGGCACCCCACCGGCAGGCGGCGACACCGATCACGCCGCAGGCGACTACCTCGCGGCGTTCGACGAGAGCGCGGGCGGCATGCTCACCGGCTTCCAGGCCGAGGGCGCGCTCGAGAAGATGCTGGAGCTGCCGTTCGGCACCATGCCCGGCGCTGCGCTGATGGGAATGGCCGTGAACGACACGTTCACCCACGCCTGGGATCTGGCCAAGGCGACCGGTCAGAGCACCGACCTCGCCCCCGAGCTGGCCGAAGCCATCCTCACCCAGGCTCGTCAGAGCATCCAGGACGCCTTCCGTGGTCCCGAGGGTGCGCCGTTCGGTGAGCAGACCGAGGTGCCCGACGACGCCACCGCTGCGGATCGGCTCGCAGCGTTCCTCGGCCGTCAGGTCTGATCGGTGGCGGTTCGGTGAGCGGCCGGGGTTCAGCCCCGGCGGCCGCCGGATCGTCCGCCGCCGCCACCCTTGCCACCTCTGGCTCGGCCGCCCGACTTGCCTGATCCCGGGCGCTGCCCGCCACCGGAACGGTTCCCTGCGCCACCGGAACGATTGCCGCCGCTGCGCTGACCGGAACCGCTGCTCTGGCCCGAACCGCTGCTCTGGCCGGAACCCGCGCCCCGGCCGGACGAGCCGCCTCGGCCGGAACCCTTGCGCCGGCCGCCAGAGCCCGCCCCCGTGTTGTTCCGCGAACCGCCGCCACCACGACGGCGACCGCCGCGCTGGCTCTCCAGGTCGGCGATGCGCTCCGGACGGTCGTCGCGATCGTCGCGACGGGCTCGCTGGTCGTTCTTCGGGTTCGGCGACCGATCGCGGCGGGTCTCGCCGTCGCGACGGCTGCCCGTGACCTCTCGGAGATCGACCTCGGTGATGGCTGCCGGCAATCCCACCTTCTGCTGGATCTTGCGGACGTCCTTCGCCTGTTCCGCTCCGACCATGCTGACGACCACGCCTTCGGCACCGGCCCGCGCCGTCCGGCCGGAACGGTGGATGTAGGCCTTGTGGTCCTCGGGCGGGTCGAAGTGGATGACGAGGGCCACGTCGTCGACGTGGATGCCGCGGGCGGCGACATCGGTCGCGATCAGCGCCTGGGCCTTGCCGGACACGAAGTCAGCCAGTGCACGGTTCCGCTGGTTCTGGCTGCGCGAGCCGTGAATGGCAGCGGTGTCGATGCCGAGCTTCGACAGCTGCTTCGCGAGCCGGTCGGCGCCGTGACGTGTGCGGACGAACACGACCGCAGGCCAGGTCCGCTCGATGAGCTTGGCGGCGAGCTCGACGCGATCACCACGGTGCACCTTCCAGAACAGGTGCGTCGCCGACGTGACGTCGGGCGTGTCGTCGCCGACCTCGTGGCGCACGGGGTTCCGCTGATGCTCCTGCGTCAGCTTCTGGACGTCGCCGTCCAGGGTGGCCGAGAACAGCACGGTCTGTCGCTGCGAGGAGGTCTGGTTCAGCAGTCGACGGACGGCCGGGAGGAACCCCATGTCGGCCATGCGGTCCGCTTCGTCGATGACCACGCGCTCGACGTTGGCGAGCGACACGTCGTTGCGTTCGATCAGATCTTCGAGTCGGCCCGGGCAGGCGACGAGGATCTCGACGCCCTTGCGCAACGCACCGACCTGCGTGCCGTAGCCGACGCCGCCGTAGACGACGGTGCTGCGGACCTTGCCGGCGAACGTGGAGAGCTCGCCGTGGATCTGCTCCGCGAGTTCGCGGGTCGGCGCCAGCACGAGTGCGGTCGGATGCTTCGAGCTACCGGGCGTGCTGTTGGCGACGAGCGGGATGCCGAACGCGAGCGTCTTGCCCGACCCCGTCGGTGCCTTGCCGCAGACGTCGCGCCCGGCGAGTGCGTCACGGATGGTCGCAGCCTGGATCTCGAACGGTTCGCGGATGTCGCGCGCTTCGAGGGCGCGCACGATCGGTTGGGGGACGCCCAGCTGGGCGAAGGTGGGCGGCACGTCGACTCCTGTCCGCGGCTCGGCGATCGAATCGGATCGGCGGCGACATCGAGTCTACGGGGCGACATGCGTCGGACGGCCGAGGCACCCGCTCGCAGTCCGTGACCCAGTACCGTCGCCGGAATGGAGCAGCACGGCGGGGTCGACCGCATCCACGTCCCGAGCCGTGTCGATCCTCCGCTGCGAGCGGTCGGTCGGCGCATCGCGCTGGCGCTCGGTCTCGTGCTGTTCATCGCCGTCGTCGTGATCATCGGTCGTGACGGCTACGTCGACGTCACCGGCGACGAGCTGTCATTCGTCGATGCCCTGTACTACGCGTCCGTCACCGTCACCACGACCGGCTACGGCGACATCACCGCCATCAGCGACGGCGCGCGTCTCGCCACCATCTTCCTCATCACACCCGCACGCATCGTCTTCCTGATCCTCGTGGTCGGCACGACGGTGGAGGTGCTCACCGACGAGTCGAGGCGACTCATCCGAACCCGACGTTGGAGGCGTTCCGTGAGGGACCATCACGTGATCTGCGGCTATGGCGAGACCGGCCAGGCAGCCGTCGCAGAACTCCTGGACCGTGGCATCGACCGCTCGGATCTGGTCGTCGTCGATCTGGACGTCGACCGCATCGCGGACGCGCTCGCCGACGGGTTGGTCGCCATCCACGGTGACGCCACGCAGCGGGCGGTGCTGGATCAGGCCGCCATCGCCGATGCAGCGACGGTCGTGATCGTGCCGAACCGCGACGACACCGCCGTGCTGGTGACGCTCACCGTGCGAGAGATCAACGAGGATGCACGGATCATCGCTGCCGGTCGCGAGCGGGAGAACCTGCATCTGCTGCGCCAGGGTGGCGCCGACGAGGTCATCGATGCGACGGCGGCGATCGGGCGGATGCTCGGCTTGGCACTGACAGCGCCCGGCGCCGTCAGCGTGCTGGACGACCTCCTCGACGGCGGCGTCGGTCTCGAACTCGTCGAGGTCGCCCCGACCGAGCTCGACGGCCGATTCGTGTTGCCCGATGCGTGTACCGCGGTCGCCGTCGTGCGCGGCAGCGAACGACTTCGTCCGCAGGACGTCGACATGAACGACCTCCGGTCGGATGACCGTGTCGTCGTGCTCCACGACGCCGCCGAGTGACACGCATCCGTCGTCTGGCGATTCTGGACGGCCTCAGTTACGCGGTGCTCGTCGGCGCGCTCGTCGCCCACCTTCTGCTCGACACGCCGCGCCTCTCGCCGGTGCTCGGGCCCATCCATGGGGTGATCTACCTGTTCTATGCGCAGGCCGTGTTGTGGCGACACCACGAGCGGGGCTGGGCGTGGGCCACGACCCTGCCGTTGCTCGCGACACCGATCGTTCCGCTGGCCGGCTTCTACGTGGCCGCCCGCATGCTCGACGACGCCGAAGCTGCCCACCCGGCCCACTGAGTCGGGGACTGCGCCGAGCTCAGGCCCTGCTGCGGTCGGCGAGACCCGCCGCGCTGACGAACAGGGCAACGGCGGCGATGCCGATGGTCGGCACCCATGATCCGGTGATCTCGTGTGCGGCGCCGCCGACCACGGGGCCGATGCCGCCGGCCAGCCCGAACGCGGCTCCCTGGAGCCCCATCAACAGACCGAGATCGTCCGGGGCGAAGTACTGGCGGGCGTACATCGGCTGCAGCGGCGAGGTCGCGCCCAGACTCACCCCGGCGAGCAGCGCGAACACGACGGCGGGCACGACCGAGCCAACGGCCAGGAACAGCACCCCGACGGCACCGGCGGCGTACGCGGCCTGCAGCAGCCGTCGGGCGCCGAACCGCTCGACAGCCGTGGCCAGACCGATGCGACCGAACACCTGACAAAAGCCGCGGAGACCGCCGATGGTCCCGGCGACACCGAGGCTGATCCCGGCGCCGGTCATGATCGGTACCTGGTAGACGAGCACCGACGAGAAGGCGAGCCCGGCCGCGGCGTAGACGACGAGCATCCTGCGGATCTCGGGCTGACGGATCGCCGCGCGCAGCGCCTCGATCGGCGAGGTGCTCCGTCGGTCATCTGCCGGAGAGGCGGCTCGGCGGGCGAACCAGGCTGCAGCGGCGGCGCCGATGGCTGCGAAGCCCGCGAGCAGCCGCATCGCCGGCCGCCACCCCTGCGACTCGGCGAACCACGCGGTCAACGGCAGGAAGATCGGACTCGAGAACGCACCGATGATCGTGAGGTGTGCGATCGCCCGATCCGGGCGCCCCGGGTGAAGCCGAGCCGCTGCAGCCGTGGTGACCGGGTAGAAGCCGGTGGCGCCGATGATCCCCGCGCCGACGGCGTACGCCGCGCCGAACACCCACATCGACTGCGCGAACGATGCTGCGAAGAGCAGCACCACGCCCATGGCCAGCTGGACACCGAACGGTCCGGGCCCTCCGAACCGATCGAGCAGTCGGCCACCGACGACGGCGCCGAGACCGGTGATGATCTGCGCTGCGCCGAAGGTCGCCCCCATCGCCGTCGTGCCCCAACCGGTGTCGTCCACGATCAGATCGAGGAGCACGCCGAAGCCGTAGAACCACGACCCGTAGGCGGTGATCGTGACGAGCCCGAGAGCAGGGACGCCCCACCGGTCGGGTCTGCTCGCAGTCCCGCTCGGGTTCGGGTCGCCGGTCACGGACACGGACACGAGGTGGAGCGTAGTGTCGACGCTGGGGTGCGCGAGGATCGTTTCATGCGCCAGATCGATCTCGACCCGCCCACCGTCGACCATCGTCGACGCGTCGCCGATCTCTGCCCGGTTCTCCAGATGGAGTTGCAGAGGTGAGGGCGGTCGCGCTGACGGACCGACCGTCGGAACTCGAACTGGTCGAGGTCGACGAACCCGTCGCCGGTGTCGGCGAGGTCGTGATCGACGTGACCGCGAGCGGCGTGTGTGGCAGCGACCTGACCCTGGCGAAGGGCCTCGCCCCGGCGGGGACGATCATGGGTCACGAGGTGGCCGGCGTCGTCAGCACCGCCGACGACGCCGGGCGCTGGTCCGTCGGGCAACGCGTGAGCGTCCGACCGTTCTTCGGTTGCGGCTCGTGTGCGCAGTGCGGTCGGGGCCGTCAGGACCACTGCCACGACTTCGCGTTGGCGGGAGTGCGGCGACCCGGCGGCTACGCCGAGCAGATGGTCGCTGCCGCCGACGAGCTCTTCGAACTCCCCGCCGCCGTCACCCCATCTGAAGGCGCGCTTGTCGAACCCCTGGCGATCGTGCGCCACGCCTATCGCCGAGTCGATCTCGAGAGCTCCGACCGCCTGGCCATCACGGGAGCCGGGCCGATCGGCATCGCCGCGGTCATCTGGGCGAGAGCACTCGGCGTCGACCAGATCGTCGTCTCGGAGCCCGACCCGAGCCGCCAGGACCTCGCCCGCCGGTTCGGGGCGACGGAGGTCGTCGCACCCGACGACCTCGCTGCTGCCACCCTCGGCGCTCCACCCGACGTGGTGCTCGAGTGCTCCGGCCGACAGGGCGTCGTCGACGCAGCGATGCAGGTCGCCGCAGTGGAGGGGCGGGTCGGCGTCGTCGGACTCTGTGCCGCACAAGACCACTACCTGCCGATCGTGCCGCTGCAGAAGGAGATCGATCTTCGCTTCTGCATGTACTACGAGCAGCAGGACTTCACCGACACGCTGTCGGCGCTCGACGAACAGCGGATGGACGTCGACGGATTCGTCACCCAGACGATCGGTCTCGAGGAGCTGCCCGCCCGTTTCGCCGAACTGGCGGCTTCCCCCGACGGAGGAAAGGTGATCGTCGCCCCCTGAGGGTGGCACGCAACCGGGTTGGCTCCGGCTGGGCGGAGCGTTCCGGCCCAGGGCATCACTTCACCGCGTCACTTCACCAGGTCGAGCGTGAGCGGGTAGCGGTACCACTCGCCCTTGTTCGCCTTCACGGCGGCGATGATCGGCATCACGAACTGCGCGACCAGCAGGACAGGGATCAGGAAGAACCCGACGATCAGGAACAACAGGATGATCGTCGCGATCCAGGCGATGACCATGGTGATCTGGAAGTTCAGCGCCTGTGCTGCGTGGAACCTGGTGAAGGGATCGTCGTCACGCTTCACGACGTAGATCACCAGCGGCGCGAGGAAGCCGGCGAACAGCATCAGCAGATGCGACAGCATCGCCATCGAGGTGTCGCCCGTCGTCGCCGACATGCCGGCAGGCGCTGCGGACATTGCCATGTCCGGCCCAGTGCCCTGCGGAGGAGCACCTTGTGGCGGCCCGGCGAACGTCAGCGGAGCGGTGTGGTCGGTCCACGCCGCGCCGTCCCAGTAGCGCTGCTCGTTCGGGCCGGTCGGATACCAGCCGGGCTGTGCGTTCGGGCTGCCGGGCATGTCATGGCTCATGTGGTCGAGTTCACCACAGCCACCGGCTCGTCGCGTCAGCCGGTGCGGCTCAGTCGAGACCGGCCAGCCAATGGGCCTCGTTCAGCGCTTCGAGCTCCCAGACACCATCGGGACGATGCCGAAGTCGGCTGACCGACGTGTGCTTCGCTCGGGTCCGCAGTTCCCGAGCGCCGGTCAGGTGCCGGATGATCGTACCGATGACCACGCCGTGGCAGACCACCGCGACGGTCTGCTCGGCGTGCGCAGCGACGATGTCGTCGATGCCGTCACGTACCCGTTGCAGGAACACCGGGTTGCGCATCTTGGCCATGACCGCGAGCCGCTCCTCCTCGGTGAGATGCACTGCGGCCCGCGGGCTGATGTAGCGCGGCTCTCCGTAATCGAACTCGCTGACACGTGGTTCGACGTTGATCGTGAGCCCGAGCGCAGCGGCCAGCTCCGCGCCGGTCTCCTGCGCTCGACGTTGGCCGCTCACGTAGACGGCGTGGATGTCCTCGGTGCCGACGTGACGGGCCATCGCTTCGGCCTGGCGTCGGCCGAGATCGGTCAACAGCGGATCAGGCCCGCAGTCGTCCCCGTCGTACGGCTCGCCATGGCGGACGAGGATCACCCGAGTCCCACCATCGCCCCACATCGCCGCCGGGTCCGTGCTCATCCGAGCACGCTGTGCCTCTGGGTCCGTGCTCATCCGAGCACGCGGTTCCCTTGGGTCCGTGCTCATCCGAGCACGCTGTGCCTCTGGGTCCGTGCTCATCCGAGCACGCTGTGCCTCTGGGTCCGTGCTCATCCGAGCA